>CAYXBO010000103.1:0-5154 GCA_964463195.1 uncultured Christensenellaceae bacterium
TTACGATTACGGTATGGAGGAGGGCGAAGGCGTCGTTATCGGCACTTACGGAACGCAGCTGGACGTCATGCCGACTGTCATGGATTTGTTCGGCATTCCGCACGGAGAATATGCGGAAACGGCTATGGGTCGGTCGCTTTTCTCGGAGGTTCTTAATGCGACGGTTGACAGCTACGGTGTGCTTTACGGAGAGTTTTCCGCAGAGGATAAGGAAGCGTTGCTGTCCACGTTTACGGTTGCGGATTTGATTTGCAGAACGGACTATTTCAGGGCAAAAAATCTGCGGTTTGTTTACGAAGACTGAAAAAGCGCGAAAAAGCGAAGAATGGAGTGAGAGACTTCGGGATTATGAAAAGTAAAATCAGATATAATTTTGACGTTTTTAAGGACAGAGAGAGTTTTTCCACGGCATTGGTAGTTATGGCACTGTTGGGTATTCTTTTTAAGAATATCCTGTTCTGGGCGTTTCTTTACGGCGCAAACACTTATCAGACCGATTTCGTTGCCGGACTGTCCGAGGGACTTCCGCACTGTTACATTTCCCTGTCGGTCATGGCTCTTTTCTGCGGAATTACGCTTCTCATGGACAAAAAGAGCTGTCGGTTCGTTTATCTTCTCGTTCTTGACGGAATCGTCACTCTTCTTTCCCTGATATACGTCTGTTATATCCGCAACTTCAACGATTTGCCGAACTTGAAAATGTTATTCGCAATTGCCAATCTCGAAAGCGACGATATGCCGTCGGACCCGGCAAATGCGATGATGCCGTTCGTGTTTGCGGACGTGCTGTTCATTGTAGATTTTATCGTAATTTATTTCGTTTGGTTCTGGCGGGCCAGACTCGGCAATTTCTCCTTCGGAGAGCGTTCTTTTGTTAAAAACCCCATTGAAAAGGCAGGCTTTGACGGAAAGTCGCATAAACGCTCCGAAGGCGCGCGTAAAATTGCCTTCGCCGCCATAACCGCAGTCACCGTAATCTGCCTCTTTGCCGTTCCTCTCGATTACGCGGCAAGAGGGGCAAGGTCCCTCGAATACAACGCCGTTTACGGAACGCCGTTTGCCCGCGACAGAGCGGCGGCGCTGTCTCCCGTCGGATACTTTGCCGACGACGTGTCGAGAGTGCTGTTCCGCAACAAAAAGCCTTCTGCGGAAGAATTGAAGCTCGTGGAGGATTATTTCGAGTGGAATAAATCAAACTACCTGCCGTCCGAGTATACGGGCAGGTTTAGGGGAAAGAATTTTATCTTCCTTCAGCTCGAAAGCGTGGAGGCTTTCGTAATAGGGAACTCTATCGACGGACAGGAAATTACCCCCAACCTCAATAAGCTTCTCGGAAAGAGTTACTATTTCCATAATATAAAGGACAGGGTTACCTGCGGAAACAGCTCCGATTGCGACACCATGGTTATGCTGTCCATGGCTCCGTCGAACGGTGTGGCGACTTTCAAGTTTTATGCAAGAAACAGCTTTACGTCAATGCCTCAGCTCTTTCAGAACAACGGCTACAATACGGCGTATTACATGGGCGCCGGCGGCTCCATTTGGAATTATCCCGAAATGATGCAGTACGGTATCCGCTTCAAAGGCGCAGATTTCCGTTTCGATACGAGTAAAAAAATAAACACCTATATTTCCGACGAAAGTCTCCTTAAGCAGGCAATCGACAAAATGGACGAGCGCGGCTTCCTGTCCGACGACAAGCCGTTCTACGCGCACGCAACCCTTTGCAACAGCCACGCTCCGTTTATAATGCCCAAAGAACTGAACGGTCTAAAACTTTCAAAAAGCCTCGCCGCAAATCCCATGGGCGATTACCTTCAGGCGGTTCATTACGTTGACGGAGTGCTGGGAAGGTTCCTCGAGGAGGCGGAAGCGAGAGGATATCTCGACAACACCGTAATTCTGTTTACGGGCGACCACAGAGGAGTGCACAAGTATTATCCGCATGAAATAAACAAGCTGTCCAAAGCCGATTACAAAGATTGGATGGGCAGAAACAACGACGCATCTCTTCCCGTAATCATCTACGACCCCTCAATGCCCGAGGGCGAAGCCCGCACCTTCGAGGCTTACGGCACGCATATCGACCTCATGCCGACTATTATGGATTTGTTCGGAATATCTCACGACCAATTTGCCGATACTGCAATGGGGCGTTCTCTTTTCTCTTCCGCGTTCAACGCGACGGTGGACGGCGAAGGGGTGTTCTACAACAATCCTTCCGAAGAGGATAAGGCGTATCTTCTGGCCTCTTTCAAAGTGGCGAATATAATCTATAAATATAATTTGTTTAAGGACAGAATTCACCCTGCTCCTTAATCGGATAAATATAATGGTTAATAAAGATAATTGCGGGTTTTTCACCCGCGTGTACGAATTTGTAAAAAACGTTCCGGAAGGGAAGGTCGTAAGCTACGGTCAGGTTGCGCTCTTTCTCGGCAACGGCAGAATGTCAAGACGGGTAGGGCAAGCCCTTCACGTCAATCCCGACCCCAAACACGTTCCGTGCCACCGCGTGGTTTTCCGCGACGGAAGCCTAACCCCCGGCTTCGCCTTCGGCGGACCCGAGGTCCAGAGAGAACGCCTCGAAAAAGAGGGCGTTACCTTCACCCCCGACGGGCGCGTACAACCCGAGCATTTCGCCTTCGGCTTACCCGGTAAAACACGGTAAATAAACTTTTTTCCAATAAATATCCTCATCAGAACCAAAGGCTCGTTTTTATTCTGCAGGCGGCAAATTATCCGTTTGCGAAGCAAAAATTCCCCGTCAATTATTTCCGTATAACCGCCGTCAAGCGGTCAATACTCCACTCTATGAAAAAACTTTTCGCTTGCATTTTCATAGCTGTTTTCATTGCGGCGGCGCTGTTTCTTTTTCCTGCGCCGTTCGCTTCGTCGGAGCAGTCCGAAGGCGAGCCGCAAAGCATTTTAGTAAACGGAATAAAGGAGCTTCTTAAAAGATGAACAAACTTGCAGTAAAACGCATCGCAACAGGCGTGCTGGTCGTACTGATGATTCTTACCGCGGTTCTTGCCTTCGCCGTTCCGTGGGAACAGGAAGCGAGCGCACTGACGCTTAAGCGCGGTTCTACCGGAACCACGGTAAAGACGTTGCAATCAAAGCTTAAAGATTGGGGTTATTACACCGGTTCGGTCGACGGCATTTACGGCAGTCAGACGGTTGCGGCGGTAAAATACTTCCAAAGAAAGAACAAGCTTCAGGAGGACGGTATTGCCGGTCCGAAGACGCTTGCCGCAATGGGAATATCCTCGGGGTCGTCCGGGTCTTCCAACACCTCGTCCAGCTCTGACACTTATCTTCTTGCGAGAGTAATCTACGGAGAGGCGCGCGGAGAACCGTACGTCGGGCAGGTCGCAATAGGCGCGGTGGTTCTGAACCGCGTTCGTTCCTCCTCTTTCCCTAACACGCTTTCGGGCGTTATCTACCAGCCGTGGGCGTTTACCGCAGTCAACGACGGGCAGATAAACCTCACCCCCGACGAAACGGCAATCAAAGCCGCCAAGGACGCTCTTTCGGGTTGGGACCCGACCTACGGTTGCCTGTTCTACTACAATCCGAAAACGGCGACCAACGCGTGGATAAGACAGAAAAAAATCGCCTTAACCATCGGCAGACACGTATTCTGTTACTAGGAGGTAATTATGGAAAACACTAAACGCGCCAGAATAATGAGGGTGCTTAAATACGTCGCGGTTCTTCTCATAATTGCGGGGCTTGCGACCGCGCTCGGAATACTTGCGGCAAACCTCAATTACCGCCGGAACGAACTCGAGGGAGTTTATCAGAAAGCCTACTTTGAATGCATGGAATCGCTTAACGACCTGGAGCTTAAAATGTCCAAGCTCCAGCTCTCCACTTCCGGCAATTCTCAGAGAAAGCTTTTAACCGATATATCGAGCGACAGCGCGGTCGTGCAGACCAACCTTGCTACGCTTGCAACCAACGACACCGAAAGCTCGGACATTATCGGATTTTTCAATAAGCTCGGCGACTACTCCAAAACGTTAGCTGCGGGAGTTTCCGCCAGTCCTCTGACTGACGATAACCGCGCTACTGTCAAAAAGCTGCACACGGCGGTGGTGGCGTTCAGGAGCGAGCTCTCTTCCGTTCAGGACGAAATAATGAACGGCGGCAAGCTTCTCGGCTCCGTCGGCAAATCCCTTAACTATATCGACGCAAGCTTCGGCAACATTAAAAACAGCAGTCTCGATATTCCGGAGCTCATTTACGACGGTCCGTTCTCCGACGCGTTGAACGACCGCGAAACCAAATTCCTCAACGGACTTTCGGAAATTTCCGCGGACGAGGCAAAGCAAAAGGTAGAGAGCGTTTTTGAAGGCGCGACAGTAGAGCTTACGGGAGAAGCCGGAAGGGATATCGCGACCTATCTTTTTTCGCTGTCTGGGTCTCTTAACGGAACTGTTCAGATATCTAAACTCGGCGGTTATATACTTCTGTTCGACTGCTATAACGAGCCTCTCGACACCACTATAGAGGAAAGTGACGCGGAGAAAATCGCGGGAGATTTCGTGTCGCGCCTAGGCTACGCCGGCATGATTCCCGTGTGGATATCGAACAATAACAGCACCTACTACGTCAATATGGCATTTGAAAACAACGGCGTCGTCTACTATCCCGACCTCGTCAAAGTCAAGATTGCCGCGGATACCGGAGCGATACTCGGACTGGAAGCAAGAAACTATATCTTCAACCACGCCGAAAGAGCCTTGCAGTCCCCCGTAGAAGAGCCTAACGCAAGAGCCGCTCTTCCTAACGGCGTTACGGTAAAGACCTCCCGCTTGACCTTAATACCCACAGAGTGGAACAGCGAAATCCTCGCCTACGAATACGAAGTGGAGTACGAAAACGAAACCTATTATATCTACGTCGACGCTGTAAACGCCGAAGAAATCAAAGTTATGAAAGTCATCGAAGACGACGGAAAGCTGGTAGCGTAACCGTACTTTTTTCTGCGAAGAAAAAAGTACGCAAAAAAGACGAAGTTAAAGCCGCAAACCCGCAATTACATTGCTCAAGTTTGCGGCTTTTGTCTTTGTTTGGTTCTTCTTTCTCTTCACCGTCATTGCGCAAATTTGCCTTTGGCAAATCTGATGAGGGACTATGCTGCCTATA
>CAYXBO010000104.1:0-5096 GCA_964463195.1 uncultured Christensenellaceae bacterium
AAATTTCACTTTTCGCGAAGCGAAAAATTTCACTGCCACGAAGTGGCAATTTCACTGCGCCGCTTGCGGCGCCCTAAATCAACCCGTTCCACTCGGTCTGGATACCTTCGTAGTTTACGACGAAATCGTTTCTATCCAAGGGTTTGCGGTCGACCACGGCTTCGTAGTACGCGCCGAGGTAGCGGACGGCTTCGGTTTTAATCAATTCGTAAATTTCCATAAACGACATATCGCTGGTTTCGCCGAAACCGTTACGGACCTTGTACCACGGTTTTTTGCGTTCGTTCAAAAGGTCGACCGTGCCGTAGCCTACCGGCGGGCGCATGAGAGAGGACAAGGTTTTTTTGAGTCCGAATTTATCCTCGAACCAGCTGACGAGGCGTTTTTTGAATTTGAACTTATCCACCCAAACGATTCCGAACATTCGGCTTATGTTAAAGGAAAAACGGATTTTATAATTGGAAACGTCGTAGCGGTAAACCTTATTTATAACGTCGCGGTAGAGGGCTCCGACCTGCTTTTTGGTGGCAATCGTTGCGGAAACGCATTTGAAGCTTGAGAAGGTTCTCGGATTTTTACCCTTCTTAACGAGAATCCATTCGTCGACCGCCGATTCGATAATGCTGTGCAGGTGGCGTTGGAATCTCGGTCCGTATTCTCTCGTCAGTCCCTCTTCGGCAAAGAAGTTGACGAACGGGTGAATGATATGGTCGGCGACGTAATGGGTCATAAAGCCGAGCATATACGCCATCTGCTCCTCGTTCCGGTTGCGGTTGAGAAACACGGCGGTTTTTGCAAAGACGTCGTAAACGTGCGCGTAGTGAATACGGTTGCAGTATCTTGCGGAAACGTCGCCGATTTCCCGAAGAGTAAACAGGAAGTCGGGACCCACCGCGCCGAGATTATAGGCGGTGCGGTGCTTTTTCACCAGATTTTTCTGTTCTTCGGGAAGAAGGTCGATTACGTCTTCCGCAAAAAAGTAATGCGTTATCAGATTAGGCATACCATCGTCACCTCTTACGTCAAATGAAAAACCATAGCCTCGTAGGGGCTCAGCACCATGTTGGTCAGATTGCGGTCGTACTCGTAATTGTGAATAACCAGCTTGGCTCTGTTCCAGGCAGCGTCAGTCGGAAGCTCGAACTTGACTTCGCGGTTGGTGAAATTGCAGATAACGAAAAGCGTTTCACCGTGCCAGCTTCTCTCGTAACACCAAATTCTTTTGTCGCTCGGGAAGTTCTCCTTATACGTTCCGTATTTAACGATGTCGCTTGACTTTCTGAAAGCGATAAGATTTCTGTAGAACCACAGAATGGAATCGGGGTCGTTCTCCGCGTCCTCGACGTTTATGGAAGTATAAAGAGGATTTATCCTGAACCACGGGTCGCCGTCGGTAAAGCCCGCGCGTCCGTATGGAGTCCATTGCATGGGCGTCCTCGCATGGTCTCTCCCGAGACGGTCGTAACAGTATTTTATAATCGGACGGAATAAGGGTTCAAATATTCCGAAGGCTTTACGGGTGTTTCTGACAAACACGTCATCGTACTCGTCAATCGACTTCGTTTCGAGGTTTAGCATCCCGATTTCCTGTCCTTGGTATACGTAAGGCGTGCCTTGGAGCATATGAATCGCTACGGCAAGCATCTTTCCGGCTTCCACTCTGTACTCTTTGTAATTCTTTGCGTAGCGCGACAAGGAGCGCGGCTGGTCGTGGTTTTCGAGATAGAGAGCATTCCAGCCTCTGCCTCTCATTCCGACCTGCCACTTCCTGAAAATCTCCTTAAACTTCGGAAGGTTGAACTTCCTCGGAAGTATGGTAGACCTCGTATCCGCGTCGAGATGCTCGAAGGTAAAGACGGTATCCAGTTCCTCGCGTTCCTCGTCCACGTAAAGGAGCCCTTCTTCGATATTTACGCCCGCCGCTTCCCCGACTGTCATGGTGTCGGCTTTGGAAAACGCGTTGAGGTTCAATTCGTGAAGGTATTCGTGAATGTGCGGTCCGTGCGTAAAATGCTCGTCGCCGCGGCTGAAGAATTTGAACCTGCCGTTCTTAAAGCGCTGGTCCTTGGCAATATAGGTTATGACATCGCAACGGAAGCCGTCGACGCCCTCTCCTATCCAGAAGTTTACTATATCCTCGACCTCTTTTCTGACCTTAGGATTGTTCCAGTTGAGGTCGGGCTGCTTCTTATCGAACAGATGAAGATACCATTCCCTCGTCCGCTTGTCGTACGTCCAGGCACTGCCGCCGAAACGGGAGGTCCAGTTGTTCGGAGGGCGCAACCCGAAGGCACCGCGTCCCCTTCTCCATATATAATAGTCGCGGTACGGACTGTGCTTGGAGGTCTTTGCGTCGCGGAACCACTCGTGCTCGTCGGAAGTATGGTTTACCACCAAATCCATTATGAGCTTCAGGTTTCTGCGCTTCATTTCCTTGACCATGTTGCGGAAATCTTCCATGGTTCCGAATTCGGGGTTGACCTCGCGGTAATCGGAAATGTCGTAGCCGTTGTCGGCGTTTTCGGTCTTGAAAAACGGTGACAGCCAAATCGCCGTAACCCCTAAAGACTGTATGTAATCGAGTTTTTCGGTAATGCCGTTAAAATCCCCGACGCCGTTGCCGTCGGAGTCCTTAAAGCTACGCGGATAAATCTGATATATTACCGCGTCTTTATACCAGCGGGTTCTGTCCATTACTTACCTCTTCCGATTTTCATACTCGGCACGCCGCGCGGAACGACCGCCGTATGCCAATATAATTGTATCACGAAACTTTGTCGAATACAAGTAATTGATAAAAATGAAAAATCCTTCTTACGAAGAGCCCTTTACGGCAATATTTTTGAGTGTTGAAACGCAGTGCTTTTTATGGTATAATTTTATAGAAAATCTACCGGAACGGAGAATTAACTTATGGAATTTGTGGCAGATAAAATCGTTAAAGGCTTGGAGGTTTCCAACGGAAAGATTCGCGGAGCTTATCTCGTCAACAGAATTACGGGAAAACGCACGGAGCAGAGAGGCTACGAGTTTGCCGTATCCTATTTTAACGGCGGATTTCTCCGTAAAAAGTCGTATTTTGACAGCAACGGAATGACCGTTTCGGAATGTCGCACCGACGGACTCACTCTCGAAATCAACCACGGCGGAATGGACTGGCGCGCCGACGTTTCCTACCTTCCCGACGAAAAATCAGGAGTTCTCAGAAAATATATAAAACTAACGGTTTCCGACCCGAAGGTCAAAATCGATTTTATCGACCTCGATTGCTTCGACGCGGCGGGCGCGGAATTTAAGTGGACGGTTCCGCTCGCAAAGGTCAGAGTCTATACTCCGGCTTACGTAACCACCATGGGGCAGCCCTATTACGTAAACGATTTATTCCTCGGCGGCGAGTTCCCCATGTCGGATAACCGCATCGTCAAAAACTTCGCCTATTCCCGTTACTTCCTCGGAAGAACCTTTGAGGAGATTGCCGAAGACGGCGTTTACTCCTCCGTCCCCTTCGTCATGGGAAGCGGCAGACAGGCGGACTTCTACGCCATGCGCACGGACTTTTTAAATTATATTTCGACGATTTGCGCACAGCCCGTTAAATTCAGAGTACAGTACAACAGCTGGTACGACAATATGCTTGATATTGACAGCGGAAAAATAGAAAAATCCTTCCGAGCCGTTTCCGAAGGCTTCGGAAACGTCGGCTACAGAAACCTCGACTGCTACGTCGTCGACGACGGCTGGATAGATTACAAAACGGCAAGCTTCTGGTCCTTCGACAAGAACAAATTCCCCGAGGAATTTCATAAGGAAAGCAAGCTCACCAAAGAGCTCGGCTCCACCTTCGGAGTGTGGTTCGGACCACGCGGAGGCTACACCTCTCAGACCCAGAAATACGCAGAGCTCCTCGCTTCCATCGGCTATCCCAAATGCCGCCAGTCGAAAGATATCTGCGCCGGAAGTCCCAACTACATCCGCGACCTCTGTAAGAGAATGGCGGACTTCTGCGAAAGCTATAACGTAGGCTATTTCAAAATCGACGGCTTCGCCGTAACCCCCTGCAAATCTAAAAACCACGGACACCCGAAGGGCAAGGGCGACGGACTTTACTTCTACACCTTCCTTTGGGAAGAATGGACTAAAGGCTTCCAAAACATAAGAAAAAGTTTCCCTAACGTGTTTTTAAATGCAACTTCCTATGCGCATTGCAGCCCGTGGTTCCTCAAATGGTGCGACGCAATTTGGCTCAACAACTGCGCCGACATGGGTTACGTCGGAAAGGGAGACAACCTCTCGCAGTGCTTAAATTACAGAGACGGTAAGTACCGCGACTTTTACGAGGTGCGCGAATTGCAGTTCCCGAGCGCCAACATTTACAACCACGAGCCCTGCTACGCTATAAGAAACTGCAACCCTGCAATGACCGGCAACCAGCACACCCCAGACACCGCTCACCCAACCGTCGTTTACGATATAGAGCAGTTCAAAACCTATATGTACGTTTGCATGATGCGCGGCACCGGCTTCGTAGAGCTCTATTTCTCGCCGGAAATGTTCGATAACGAGCGTTACGCCGCAGCGGCTGAAATCCTCACCTGGGCGGAAAACAATTTCGATATAATTCAGCACAGCAAATTCTTCGGCGGCGAGCCCGAAACCGGAAACGTCTACGGCTATTACGCCTATAACGACGGCAAAGGAATTCTCCTCATGCGTAACAGCTCCGCGGAAGAACGCACCTATTCCTTCGACAGGGAAAAGCTCGACTTCGACGGTCGCAGCTACGAAATCACCCCCTTCTACCCGACCGCAGGCAACGCTCAACGCATAGAAGCAGGTAAAACCTTCGACGTTACGCTGAAGCCCTTCGAGGTCAGACTTTTCGAGCTACACGTTACGGAATAATATTGTACTTTTTCGCCGCCGAAAAAGTACCAAAAAGCCGACTAACGCCGCGAACACGCGATTTCATCGCTTCCGTTCGCGGCTTTTGTCTTTGTTGCTTACTTGTTCATTCTCACCGTCATTGCGCAAATTTGCCGAAGGCAAATCTGATGAGGGACTACGTTGCTAATAAATCTATAAAAGCGTATATGCGT
>CAYXBO010000105.1:0-5038 GCA_964463195.1 uncultured Christensenellaceae bacterium
AAAGACCCCGACGAAGCCAAAAGAAGAGCCGCGACTGTGTGTTCGGTTTTCTCGAACTGCGGCTTCTTAGGTATCCCGATATTGCTGTTAATGTTACCTAATAAGCCGGAAGCTGTCATTTATGCGGTAGTTTATAACGCCGTTTTCGACTACATACTTTTCACTTACGGCGTGTACGAGCTGAGCGGCGACAGGAAGTTCGTCAAGATGAAAAAGGCCGTACTGAACCCCATAACCGTCGTACTGGTAATTGCGCTTCCGCTGTTTTTTGCGGGCGTGGATTTGGGCGAAACCGCCCCCGAGGTTATGAACGCGGTGGGTATGCTGGGCGGTCTTTGCACTCCCGTTTCCATGCTCATTATGGGGATAAATCTCGCCGAAATGTCGCTTAAGGATATTTTCGTAAATTGGCGAATGTACGCCGTTGCGGCGTTGAAGCTTATCGTAGCTCCGCTTCTGATGTTCGGGCTCGTGATGCTCGTCGGTTTGGTTTATCCCGTTTCCCATACCTTAAAAGCATCTATGGTTATTATGGCGGCTATGCCTACCGCCGCCGCTACTATCGCGTTTCAGGAGAACTACAGACCCGAATCCATGGACTGCTCGGCGCACGTTCTCGGAACTACGTTGTTTTCAGTTGTTTTAATCCCCGTTCTGGCGATTTTAGTCAATTTAATTCCGTAACTGTAAAAGTATAGTTAACCCCGTTTTCACCCCTTGGGTCAAACGCTTGACTTACCGTTACGATTTGAGTAATATATTTCACGATGTAATTTTTCATCGTCATATATATGCAATAACGGTAGATGAGGAATTTGAGTTATGGAATATGAAGTTTTATTGCCTATAGGCTTGATTTTATTGGTTTCTAAGGGTCTCAGCATTCTTTGCAACAAAATAGGTTTGCCCCGTATAGTAGGTCTTCTTTTGGCGGGCGTTCTGATAGGGCTTATAAATTACATCCCCAGTCAGACCATACTTAACGAAACCAATTTAAAAGGTCTCGGCTTTATCGCAAAGATAGGCGTTATCCTTATAATGTTCTCTGCGGGTATAGAAACCGATATGAAGACACTCAAGCAGACCGGTTTTGCCGCGACTATGATAACTATCGGCGGTGTGGTTCTTCCCATGGGACTGGGCTTTATAGTTGCTGCGGCGTTTAACGGCGGGTTCGTCGGAATGACGAGCGAGCAGGCTATTCAGAACGTTTTCTACGGCGTTCTTCTTACGGCGACCTCGGTTTCCGTTACCGTCGCGACGTTGAAGGAAATGGGTAAGCTCAACAATAAGGTCGGTACGGCTATCGTTTCCGCAGCCATTCTGGACGACATAATCGGCGTTATAATTCTGAGCTTCGTAATAGGTATCAGCGACCAAGGGGCGGAAGGCGTTGCGGCGACCAGCCCGTGGAGAGTGCTCGTTATGACGGTTCTCTTCTTCGTGTTCGTAGTAGTTATCGGAATGCTCGTTAATAAGGTCTTCAAATGGATTGCGGAGCGTTATCCCCATAACCGCAGAGTGCCGATTTTCAGCTTCGCGTTCTGCTTTATTCTGTCTTACGTCTCCGAAAAGGTTTTCGGCGTTGCGGATATAACCGGAGCTTTCTTCGCGGGACTTATTCTTTCCTCGCTCAAAACCCACGACTACATCGACCGTAAAGTCGATATTACGACGTATATGATTTTCGGACCGGTGTTCTTTGCCAATATCGGTATCAACACTTCGTTTTCGGGAATCGACGGGAATATGGTGCTGTTCGGGCTGTGCTTCGTAATCGTCGGTATGCTCGGGAAATTCGTGGGCTGCGGTCTTGCCGCAAAACTTTGCGGGTTCAACGTGAGAGAGTCTCTGACGGCAGGCGTCGGTATGATGGCGAGGGCAGAAGTCATACTCGTTACGACCAGTAAGGGAATTGAAAACGGTATTATTCCCGATTCGATAACTCCGTTTATTCTTATCGTCATAATAGTAACCAGCTTTATCGTTCCGCTTCTGTTGAAGTTAATAAACAAGGGCGATACGGCTTCGACTCCACCGGCGATAGAGCAGAATACGGTGGAAGAGGTAAAGGCGGATTAAAGAGCTTAAGCTTTGCCGTTTGTCAAAGTAATTACGACTAATTCGGGAATATTGAAAATTCTCGGGATAGGTTTCCCGTTTCCGAGACCGCGGCTTATTATCATGCCGCGGTTATTTTTTGTGTGAAGCCCCGAAGTGAGTTTCGGGAAGAGCCCTTGCCCCGTAGCGTATCCCGCGAGACCGAACAGTCTCCACTGTCCGCCGTGCGCGTGCCCTGCAAGCGTTAAATCGAGGGGATAGGACGTGTAAATATCGAAGTATTCGGGGCGGTGTGAAAGAGCTAGGGTGAAGTTGTTTTCGTTAATGTCTTCCGTCATTTCCTTTATTTTTGCCTCAAGAGCTGCGCCTTTTTCGGACAGGGCGAAGGCGTTGGGGTCGGAGATTGCGGCAAGGTTTATACCGTTTCCGTTGAGATTTAAAGAAAGAACCTCGTTATCCAAAACCTTTGCGCCGCATTCCTCGACCTTTTCGCAGAAATCCGCAAAAATGCCGTAATCGAGAGCGGCTTCGTGATTTCCCAAAGAAAGATAGGTGGGGGCGAGCGAAGATATTTCTTTAATAAGCGCGAGGCTGTGCTGATGTTTTTCGCTGTCGACGGTGTCTCCCGTAAAAACTATCAAATCCGGCGAAAGCTTCCTGATTTCCGAAGCGAGCTTTTTATTGTTTTTGCCGAATTTTTTGTTGTGTAAATCGGAAATCTGCACAATCGTCAAATCGTTTTCTATTTTTTCGGACGGAACGGAATAGCGTTTAACCATGAAAATATTGTTTTCAATGATTATCCAGATTCCGAACAAAACCAAAAGCGCGGCAACGCCGCAAATTATACCGATAATCACTTTATTTTTCCGTCCTCTAACTTTAACCACATAACATAGTTTATATTAACATCGAAAAATATATGATGTCAAATTTATTGTCCGCTTACAATTTCGCGGGGAACCCCTCTGTTATCCGACACCCAGCATTTTAAAGTGAAGAGTGAAGAGTGAAAAGTGAAAAGTGAAGAAGTAAACAGTTACCAAATAAAGACAAAAGCCGCAAACCAATGGATTTGCGGCTTTACGGCGTCTTTTTTGGTTCTTTTTTCTTCGCAGAAAAAAGAACGGCTAACTAAAACTCAAAGTCTACGGCTACGCTTGCCGTTCTGACGGCGTGCATATGGGTTTTAACAACGGCGCAGTGGTAGGGGTCCTGCTGATAAGACTCGAGGGCGAGTTTATCTTTTACGGTGACGATGAGGGCTACGTCGTAGCTGCGGTCACTGTGAAGAAAATCCGTTCCGACCTCTATGTCGACTATTTCGGGAACGCGTCCCTTCATCGACATGAGCACCTCGCGCGTTTTGTTGAGCGTTAAGGGCGTAGGGTCTTTGAGCTTGAAGCAAACGATGTGTTTTATCATGCCTTATACTCCCTTGTTCTGCGGAATATCCGGAATGCTTGCAAAGCCTTTCTCCAAATCCGCGTCGGTCGGGATATAGTCGGACATGGTACCTTCGTTGAACTTCTGGTAAGCGGTCATATCGAAATAGCCCGTTCCGGTAAGTCCGACCAGAATGACTTTCTTTTCGCCGGTTTTTTTGCACTCGAGCGCTTCGTCGATGGCAACTTTAAGAGCGTGCGAGGATTCGGGGGCGGGGAGAATTCCTTCGGTCTTTGCAAAGGTCGTCGCCGCCTGGAATACGGAAGTCTGTTCAACCGCTCTCGCCTCAGTCATACCGTCGTGGTAGAGCTTGGAGAGAATGGCGTTCATGCCGTGATAGCGGAGACCGCCGGCGTGGTTTGCGGAAGGCATAAAGCCGTTGCCGAGAGTATACATCTTGATGAGCGGGGTGGATTTGCCGGTATCGCCGAAGTCGTATGCGAACTTGCCGCGGGTGAAAGAGGGGCAGGATGCAGGTTCGACAGCGATGATGCGGTAATCTGCTTCGCCGCGGAGCTTCTCGCCCATAAACGGAGCGATGAGACCGCCGAGGTTGGAGCCGCCGCCGGCGCAACCGACGATGATATCGGGTTTAATTCCGTATTTCTTGAATGCGGCTTGCGCTTCCTGTCCGATTATGGACTGATGCAGAAGGACGTGGTCGAGAACGGAGCCCAAAACGTAGCGGCAGTTTTCACGGGATACGGCAACTTCGACGGCTTCCGAGATGGCGCAGCCCAAGGAGCCGTTCGTTCCGGGGAACTGTTCGTTGATTTTTCTTCCGATTTCAGTGGTCATGGACGGCGAGGAGAGAACGTGGGAGCCGTAGGTTTCCATAACGGCTTTTCTGTGCGGTTTCTGTTCGGCGCTGACCTTAACCATATATACGGTGCAGTCCAAGCCGAAGAACGCGCAGGCCATGGAAAGGGCGGTGCCCCATTGACCGGCTCCGGTTTCGGTGGTGACGGAAGTCATTCCCGCCTTCTTCGCGTAGTAGGCCTGAGCTACAGCCGAGTTGAGCTTATGGGAACCCGAGGTGTTGTTGCCTTCAAACTTGTAATAGATTTCCGCGGGAGTATCGAGATACTGCTCGAGGAAATAAGCGCGGGTCAACGGGCTCGGGCGGTACATGGTATAAAAATCGCGGATTTCCTCCGGAATTTCTATATATCTGTCCTTGGTGTTCAGCTCTTGCTTGACCAACTCGTTGCAGAAAACGTGGGAAAGCTCTTCTTCCGTGACGGGTTGCAGCGTGCCGGGATTTATCATGGGGTCGTGCTGTTCCTTCATATCGGCACGCATGTTGTACCAGGACTTCGGCAATTCCTCTTCCGAAAGATAAATCTTTGTGGGGACCGTTTTGTTTTTAATCATTGTTTCAAACCTCCTTTTTTGGTTTTTTTTATTCTAATCCAATCTCCGATAACCCATCCTCTCCCGACTCTTTTCGGCTATCTCGGCGTTAAACTCGCTTGACGTAGCGCCGCTACGACTTCGCTCCTTTGCCTTGATATAGCGCAAAAATCGTTCG
>CAYXBO010000106.1:0-2301 GCA_964463195.1 uncultured Christensenellaceae bacterium
TGACCGGTTCTATCAAATATCCGCCTTATATGCAGCTGTCCACGACGACCTACCGCGGAGAGATGACCTTCCAGATTGCAAGCTACGTAAACGAGGAGGACAAGAAAACCGTAGCGAAATTCTACGATATGTTCCTTGACGAGTTCCGGTTGTTTGCCAAACTGTAATGAAAAGTAAAGCGTTGAAAATTACGGCGGCGGTCCTCCTGACCGTCGTCATTATTTTATTGATACTGGTAATAATCGCTTGCGTAATATATCCGCGCGGCGAAAAGTACGTCGTGCCCGCCGAGTATCCCTTCAGAAACTGGCAGTACATGATAAATGACGACGCGAAAATTACGGAAATCGCCATCCCCGGAAGCCACGACGCGGCGGCGGCAAACATCGACGGCTCGATGCTGTCCGTCGGAACCTTCCTTCTGTCCTGTCAGAACGCTTCCGTATACGACCAGCTCCTTTGCGGTTCGCGCTATTTCGACCTCCGCACCATGATTTCGGACGGCGAGATTTACGGTCAGCACGGCGATTTCAAGGTGCAGAAATTCTCCACGGTTATTGCGGATATCAAACGCTATCTTACCGAAGAGGAGGATTTCCTCATTCTTAACTTCCAGCACTTCACCGACGACGAGGCTTCGGAAAAAACCTACCTCGCTATAAAAGACGAGCTCGACATAGAGCGGCTTGCCGTTCCTACGACCGCAAAGCTCGGCGAGCTGACTGTGGGAGACATTCGCTCAAGCGGGAAGCGCCTCGTTATCATTTGGGGGCGTTCGGATATACCGAACGAAGCGTTTCTGTTCCCCAAACGCGAGGAATTCTTATATTCTCCTTATACCGGTTCTATCCATTCGGCGGGAGACGAAAGGCTTATAGAGGAGTTCCCGCGCTATATCGAGAAGAGTGCGGAGTATAGCGGTTTCTTCAATTTACAGTGCCAGCGCACATGGTCGAAGTCGGAGCTTTTAATGGGTCCCGAGCAGCTTGAGGAAAGGTTCGCCGAAAAGGCTTCCGCTTATCTTTCAGGGCTCAAGGGCGCCGAGCTTGCCGCAATAAATATCGTCCACCGCGATTTTATAAACGTTTCTAAATGTAAGGAAATAATCTCTCTCAATTACAGGAAGGGTTTGATTAAAGCGGAATACGTAGAAAAATTTAGTTAAAACACACCGATATTCGATTGACAAAGTTCCGCGCCGATATTATTATATATAGGCATCCCGAATGTTCTCGCAAAAATTAGCCCCTTTTGTCAGAGCCGTACGGGTGGCAAAGTTAAAATTTTTACGGAGGAACAGCCATGAAATCCTATATGGCAAAACCCGGCGAAGTTGAAAGAAAATGGTACGTTATCGATGCAACCGATATGGTTCTCGGGCGTCTCGCTTCTCAGGTCGCTATGATTCTGAGGGGCAAAAACAAGCCCACCTATACCCCCAACGTCGACACCGGAGATAACGTTATCGTCGTCAATTCCGATAAAATGGTATTGACCGGAAACAAGCTGGAAGATAAATATCACTACTATCACACCGGTTACATCGGCGGACTGAAGCAAATTCAGTACAAGAAAATGATGGCGGAAAAGTCCGACGAGACTTTACTCATTGCGGTTAAGGGCATGCTTCCCAAAAACGCACTCGGTCGCAAAATGGTCGAGAAGCTCCACATCTACAAGGGCGCGGAGCATCCGCACGAGGCTCAGAAGCCCGAACTGCTTATCCTTAAGTAAGAGGTGAATTATGGCAACGAAAAAAGTATCTAAGAAAAAAGTTATGTTCTGGGGCGTAGGTCGCCGTAAAAAGGCAATCGCCCGCGTTCGTATTCTTCCTGAAGGGAACGGTGTTATTACCGTCAACAGAAAACCCATCGAAGAGTATTTCCCCGTGGAAATCCATCAGTTCATCGTCAAACAGCCTCTTACCCTGACCAACACGCTCGCACGTTACGACGTTGCAGTCAACGTTCAGGGCGGAGGAGTCAGCGGACAGGCGGGTGCCGTTCGCCACGGTATCGCAAGAGCCCTTATCGTTGCGGAACCCGAGCTTCGTCCGGCACTTAAAGCGGCAGGCTTCTTAACCCGCGACCCGAGAATGAAAGAGCGTAAGAAATACGGTCTCCACAAAGCCCGTAAAGCTCCGCAGTTCTCCAAACGTTAATCTTCGGATTTTACAGAAAAACGCCCGACTTTCAAAAGTCGGGCGTTTTGTTTTACAATCCGCAGCGTCTTAGGATATAAAAGGTGTTGCCTATTGTAAGTTTCCGTAAAGCGTGGTAAGATAACAAAACAGAGGCAAAT
>CAYXBO010000106.1:2311-5015 GCA_964463195.1 uncultured Christensenellaceae bacterium
TGGGAGAAGTAATGAAATACATTAAAGGGGTTCTTTCTTCTATATCGAGTATTTCTCTCGCAATTTTTTTAATTGTCGCGGGGATTTTAGGCGGTGCATTTTTAATTCTGGGTCCTTTTTTCAGTCTTATAGTGTTGGCTCCCGTCGAATTACCCGCAAACTTCGGGTTCGGCGATTTTCTGAGATATTTTGTCCACGAGCACGGCGGGAAGTCTTTTCTCTGCGGAGTGGTGATATTTCTTCTGTTTATACGTTTTGCCATGCTTAATTCCAGATGCAATACGTTTGAATGGCATGTCAGAACAAAAGGAGAATTCGATACCGATTATCAACGGGATACTGCAATTAAAGCTACGGTTGCCGACTTCTTACTTACGGTTTTACTTGCATCCGTAGCCGTTGCAATGGCTGTTCTGATACCTAAAAAGGACATGGAGTTCTACTTGATTTTTACTTTCTGCCTGATAATGGGAATTGTTGCGGTCATAGGTGCACTGTGCAAAATTTCCTTGATTAAATTGCCGGTTATACCGCCGAACGGAAACAACGGTCCGTACAACGGACCGCAATACCCCGACCCGTGGAATTTGCATTGAAATTTCCGCTGAGCCTACCTGTTGCGTATAATCGAATATTATGGTAATATTATATAAATTGCCGAAACGGCAACAAAAGGACTGATTATTATGAAAAGAATAGCGGTTGTATTTTCTGTTATATTGGATATCGCGGTGTTCGCTCTGTTTTTGGCGCTCACCGGAATTTTGGGATATTTAAGCTTAGGCTGTTTCGGTGCCGGTATGGAAATCGGAAACAGCGACGTGGGCGGAAATTTGCCTAGCGGCAGCAACGAAGCGGCTATCGTCAGCGGATTTAAAGGCTTCGTAGCCGGATTTCCTATCGTATTCGGCGTAATATTGGTGCTGGTAGCAATAATTATGCTGGGGTTCGCCATTTGCAATCTTCAGTCTTCCTTTTCGGGAATGAGCTTCGTAAAAAACGGTGCGTTTGTCAACTTCAAACAGCAAAACCGTATGCGCGCCGCAATGGGGATTGATTTCTTTATCGGGTTGTTTTTAATTCTCGCGTTCGTTTTTTTGAGAAGTATGGAGGAATACGCCACTGTGTTAAATGTTGCTCTTGCCGGCGGAATTGTCGCTTTAATCGGCGCGGCTTGCAAATTCCCCGCCGTAAAACAACGCCTTAAACCCCCGACAAAACCGTATAATCCCAATAATCCTAATAACAGATGGTGAATTATTGTACTTTTTTCTGCGAAGAAAAAAGTACGCAAAAAAGACGCTGTAACGCCGCGAATCCGCAACTACGTTGCTAAGGTTCGCGGCTTTTATTTTTTGTAAAGAATGGTAAAAATACTTGACAGCCAGGTATAAAGTGTTACAATATTAGCAATCAGTATATGAGAGTGCTAACAATCATATAATAAGATTGCCAAAAAAGAAAGCAGACATGAAATATCCGAACCCGCCGTAAGGTTCCGGTATTGGGTCTTCTTAAAGAAGGAGGTTGAATGAAAATATGAATGCCGAAAAATATACGAAGAAAGCCTTGGAAGCCGTGAACGCGGCGCACGACGAGGCGGTTCTTAGGCACAATCAGGAATTGAGACCCGAGCATCTGACTTTTGCTCTTTTAAGCGACGAAAAAGGGCTTATTCCCGAGCTGCTGACTAAGTGCGGCGGTGATGCGGCGTATATCCGCACGGAGGTCGGAAAGCTCATTGATAAGCTTCCCACAGTTTCGGGAAGCACGGCAAATGTTTATATTGACGGCTCCACCGCGCAGATTCTCGCAGCAGCCGAGAGAAACGCACAGAAAAACGGCGACGCATACGTCAGCGTGGAGCATCTGTTTGAAGAAATTCTCGAAAACGCCATAGGCGGGCTTAAAAATCTGTTTCAGAAAACGGGTATAGACAAGAAAAAGTTTTTGGCGGCTCTTTCCGAGGTCAAATCCTCTCCGGTGACGAGCGACAACCCCGAAGACGGTTACGACGCTCTTAAAAAATACGGTTACGATTTGGTCGACAGGGCGAGAGAAGGCAAGCTCGACCCGGTTATCGGGCGTGACGACGAGATAAGAAACGTCATCAGAATTCTGTCCCGAAAGACCAAGAACAACCCCGTACTTATCGGCGAGCCGGGCGTAGGAAAGACGGCTATTGCCGAAGGGCTTGCGCAGAGAATCGTGAGAGGTGACGTTCCCGAAGGTCTGAAGGACAAGCACGTTTTCGCGCTCGATATGGGGGCGCTCATTGCCGGCGCCAAATACCGCGGAGAGTTCGAGGAGAGGCTGAAAGCCGTTCTTAACGAAATCAAAAAAGCCGAAGGCAACACCTTATTGTTTATCGACGAGCTTCACACCATAGTCGGCGCGGGCAAAACCGAGGGCAGTATGGACGCGGGCAATCTTCTTAAGCCCATGCTTGCGAGAGGAGAGTTACATTGTATAGGAGCGACGACGCTTGACGAATACCGCAAATACGTTGAAAAGGACGCCGCGCTCGAGAGAAGATTTCAGCCGGTTACGGTAAACGAACCCGACGTCGAAGACACCATTGCCATTCTCCGCGGAATAAAAGAGCGTTACGAGATTTATCACGGCGTAAGAATTCACGACGGCGCTCTCGTTCAGGCGGCGACGCTTTCCGACCGCTATATAACCGACCGCTTCCTGCCCGACA
>CAYXBO010000107.1:0-5012 GCA_964463195.1 uncultured Christensenellaceae bacterium
ACGCGCCCTTGCCTCGTATTCAAAAAGCCGCAATCTGCAACCTTTCTCTGCATTTGGGCTTAACGTTAGGGCGCATCCAGCGCCTTTTTTTCATGCCTCGGCGGCGGTTGCGTACGCCAAGTACGCGCCCTTGCCTCGTATTCAAAAAGCCACAATCTGCAACCCTTCTCTGCATTTTGGGCTTTTGCGTTTTTTATGAAATTCGCCGCACGGCGAGTTTTTGTTTTTTTGATGGTTTTGCATTTTTAAGGAGGGTCGGACATATTATATGGTATCGCTATCCGATGCAAATTTTATGATAAAGGAGATTTCATATGGAAAAGTTCACCACCGGAAACACCAACAGCAATTCAAACACCAACACAACCACTACTACTACGACCGCGACCGTCACGCCGGTTACGCCCGCGGCGCCTGTAGCTCCGGCAGCACCCGTTGCGGCGGCACCTTCTGCGGAAGAGGTTTGCGGCTCTGTAAACATTCTTGACACCAGACACCTCAAGAACCTCGTCGACGACCTTTCCAAGCTTTACAGCACTTCGGTTTGCACGAAGGTTGCGAGAGACACGAAGGTTTCCGCAGAAAAGCGTCTTATCGAAGCAATCCGTGCAAATCTCGACCGTTACGAGGGCTGATTGGGCTTGAGAAAAGACGGCAGGGCAGTCTTTGAGCTATACAAAAAGAACAGGTAGTAACCTGTTCTTTTTTTCTTTAAAGCTATCTTCGGCAAAGTTGCGTTTTTAGTAGACGGTGTGATATAATTCTTCAGTATAAATATATTTTTCCGAAACGAGGAGAACTGTATTATGGCGGAAAAGGAAAAGAAGACGAAAACAACGGCAAAGGCTGCCGAAAGCTCTGCGGCGCCCAAGGCAAAAAAGACGGCGGCAAAAAAGACGGCGGCAAAAAAGACGGCGAAAGCAGAACCTGCTCCGGCAAAAGCCGCGGCAAAGACTAAAAAGGCGGAAGCCCCGACAAAGCCGAAAACGGAAAAACCCGCAAAAGCGGCTAAAAATACCGAAAAGAAGGACGGTGGCAATTCCTCGAAATCGGCGCTCGCCGCGCTTGTTAAAACGCGCAAATTTAAGATAATCGCCATTTCTTCGGTTGCCGTGATTTTCGTGCTGTGCTTAACTCTCGGCATCGTGTTCGGCGTAAGCGGAAAGAGCCCGTCGGGCGACGGTTCCTTAGACGGCTCTGCGATTACGGACACCACGTTTGCGGGCGGCAACGGGGTAGCCGTTACGACGGTTACCGGCACGCACCGCAACAAAACTCAGGTGGGGTATTCCGCCGAAATTGTCGATACCGTCGACAGGGTGAGACCCGTTGCCGAAGTGAAGAACGAAGGGTTAAGCACTAAAGGCTATCCTAAATACGGTTCGACGCTTAACCTTACGACGGCGGAAAAGACGACGGTTATACAGGAGAACAGAAAGCTCACCGCTAACGGAACCTGGGTCGATTCTTCGGCAAGAACCTCCGGCACCTACGACAAAATGGACAAGGACGGCTATCTTTACAAGAAAGACGGCACTAAACCCGCCGCGGGAGTTCCCGAGAGGCTCTATAAGCATTCGGGTTCGGTGGGGCTTTACGGCGGCAACGTCTCCGACGACGAGCCTGCGGTTATAAAGAAACTCACCTTAAGACCGAGGAGCTACAGCAGCTACTACAGCGTAACGGGGCTTTACGCTCCGGCGGGCGAGGTAATAAAAATCGAGATGACCGACGCGGACATGAATGCAACCGGCGGAATAACGATACATATCGGTCAGGCTCTATATAACGGACAGGCGAATAACATCTGGGAGCAGAGGAACTTCAACCGCATGCCGGTAATTCTCAACACGATGAGCGTCACTAAGGAAACGGCGACCTACGACGAGGCGACGGGACTTTGGACGGGATACGTCGGCTCCTTCCTCGGCGGACCGATTTACGTAAGAGACGAATCCGTGACTTTTTCCTTAACGATTTCCGGCGGCGTTAACTACGCCCACTTCATTCTCGGCGTAACCACCGAAGACGAGTTCAACCTTTATTCGCAGTCGACTGCTCCTTATTTCGATTTGGAGGTGTGGGACAGAGGCGTTCTCCATTCGGGACCCAAGCGCGCCGCCAAGAATTTCAGCTATAACGATTTGTATAAAGCGGCGGTTCTCTGGGAGAAGATTGCGCTGGTTACCACGAGCGTTTCCAATCAGGGAATAGTTTTCCTTTACGACCCCTTCGTTGCGGCGGGTGCGGCGGTCGCCTTCCCCGGCAGGCGCTCGGTCAACTGCCCCGAGGGCTGGATGAGCGGTTCTCTCAACTACAACAGCATAGTAACCTCCGGCTCCTGGGGTAACCTTCACGAATACCACCACAACTTTCAGGATTACGGCGTGGGTTATACCGGAGAGGTCACCAACAACGGACTCAATCTCGTTTCCTACAGCCTGTTTACGAAAATCTCTTCTTCAAGACAGATTTCCGGCTACGGCGGAGCGGGGCTTTCCGGATGGAACCAATACACCAGCGCCACATGGGCTCTGCAGCGCGTAAACAACAACCAGATAACGAGCACCAACGGACTCGCCGTTTACGCAACGCTCCTTCATAACTACGGACAGGACGCCTTCATTCAGACGCGCGGCGCGTGGGGCAACAATTATTACGACAAATGGGCTAACTTTACCCGTCAGGATATGACCTATTACGCTGGGCTCGTCAGCTCTTATGGTGGCGGATACACTCCGTCTAACGCCGTGAAGAACGCAAACTATCCGCTGTTCGTTCCGGTGTCCTCGGTTTATCAGACCGGAAGAACGTATACGTACGGCAACGAAAAGCGCGAAATAACCACCATGCAGCCCTACGTTATTCCCTACGGAAAATCCTTCAAGGTCGACTTAAGACAATACGCCAATCTCAAGAACGGCGACGGCTCTGATTCGGGGCAGTACGACAAGGGAAGCATAGTTATCGCAAAGGATTTCAAATTCTCGATTAAAAACGTTAAGACGGACGGAATTAACGGAACCTTCGTCGAAACCGACGAAAAGGGCGTTTACACGTTTACTCCCAACAGCCAGTTGAATTCGGGGAAAATTTACGTAACTCTCGAAATCACCACTCAAAACGGCGCGAAGGAGTGGAACGGTCATAAGCTCGACGACGTGGATTTGATTCTCGAATTCCAGCAGTCGCACGAAACCAACAAGTCCGTTCTCGAAAGAACCACCTATTTCTACACCGCCGACACGGCGTACACCGACGCGCGTACGGCGTACGAAAACGGCTTCGCGGGATTTGAGAGCAGGAGAGACGTCGACCATTCCAACCCCACGCAGAACGCCAACACGGATATCTGGTACTGCACCGAGAGCAGCTTGTCCAAATTCCCCAAAGCAGACCCCGAGCTTCACGTCGTAACGCCCAACAGTATCGACGAGCTCCGCGGCAAGCTGTATTTCCCCGAAGCGGGCAAGTACCGTATATACTTGAGAGGAAGACGCAACTGCGCGCTCTATTACTCCGTTGACGGCGGAAAGACGTACCTGCTCGGAACGTATATCGACAACGATACCAGAGACAGCTCGGCGTTCGTCGAAGGCAAGCATTTCGATTTGGAGCTTCAGGCGGAAAGCTGGGTGTATATTAAAGAGGTTCTGATAAACGCCCAGTTAAGCGCCGGTATGGCGGGATATATCGGCGTGGGAATAGCGCAATGGACGACTCCCATGTTTACCGCGGAGGTCAAGTATTATACCGAAATCTCCGGCGTGAGAAAGGACCTTACTCAGGAAACGGTCGACGGAGCAATCAGGTATTACTTCACGAACAACAATCAAAAGCAGTACGTGGACAACGCTTCCGTTAAGGCGGAAACCATATACAAGAACGGTTCCGGTCAAACCGTTTCCGCGGAAGAGGCAAGCGACACGTCGCTTAAACCGCCGGCTCTTTCAAGCGCGGCGTACGCAACCGCCTATAGGCAGTCCTACGAGTTCAACAAGGAGTTCACGAGCGACTATTTCTACGTAAGGACCTACAGCTACAGCTATACCGACAACGTTTTAGCCAGTCAGACGCAGACTTTGGTTAAAGAACAGTGCAATTATTCGGCGCCGCCCACAAGCTGGGGTTGGGGCAACTTCCCGATAGCAAATCTCGTAGACGGCAAAACCAACACTTATATCCACACGAGCTGGAAGGTTACGGAAAGCAGTCCGCTAAAGCTGACTCTTGACCTCGGGGAGGAAAAAACCGTAAACAGAATCAAATTCTACTGCCGCAACAACAACGGACAGCTTGAAACGCCCAAAGCCTTTACTCTCGAGGGCAGCCTCGACGGAACGGAATGGTTCGACGTTGCGACCTTTACCGACGCACCCAGAAACGGCAATCAGGTCACCGCAGATTTTGAACTTACTAAGCTCCGCTATTACAGATTAGTAATCAGCTCAACCCATCAGGGAGCCTACTACGTCGTAATCGGCGAAATAGAGCTCTGGAATATCAACGAAATAAACGGCGCAACCGTCTATTCTCCCGACGACGCGGGCTTTACCTATAGGGGAAGCTGGCAGTCCGTCCAAACCAACGCCACCTTCGGTCACGTCTACCTCGGAACCACCGGAAGCGAAATCACCTATACCTTCAAATCGACGGGCGACACCGGCAGATTCGGAATTCTTACCTCAAACAAATACGGTCAGAACTTTGAAGTCTACGTCGACGGCAATAAGGTCGATACCGAAAAGCTGAAAGACGATGCAAACGAAACCGCATTGCGCTATCTCACGCCTAAGCTTCCCGAAGGCTCGCATACGGTAACGGTAAAGTGCACCGGCGAAGCGAATTTCGATTCGTTTGTAGTATTTCCGTAGAAGTTGTTCTTTTTTCTGCGAAGAAAATACACCAAGCACTTGTAAATCCGAACACGCTTCAAAGGGCTCTTTTGCGCACCTTGCGCCTCAGAGTCCTTGTTAATACCTAAGGGTATTGACTGCGGACTCTTCGCCGCA
>CAYXBO010000108.1:0-4871 GCA_964463195.1 uncultured Christensenellaceae bacterium
GCCGTCGGCTCGAGGTAAAATGCTGTGGGTTGCGTTGATTTCCTTGATATTTACTTTCATTTCGATACCGACCTTCATGGTTCTCGTATCCTTGTCGAATTCCTTATCCGCAGAAGCGCCGACAATATAAACCTCTATTTGTTCCCCGTTGTCGCCTTCTATGTGAAGGGTTCCGGCGCTCACTTCTTTTTTGACGAGATTTAAACCTACCGTCTCTGTTTCGTCAAGAATGCCCACCATTCTGGAATTGTAGAACAAGGCGGTTTCTCTCATATTGAAATAATATTCCTGCTCGTCGCCCTGACTTCCGCCGCCGCCCTGGCTGTCCTCTTCGCCGCCTGCGGTCTGCACTGTATCCACCGTTTCGAGAGGCACGCGCTCTATTATCATGAGGTAATTGGATTTATTGTATTTCTTTTCGTCTACCACGAACTCCTTGATGCTTCTTTCCGCAACGCTGTCGAAGCTCGCAAGGGATTCCACCGCGCGCTGGGCGTAAAGGGAAGCGAGCTCCGAAAACGCAACTTTGGTTTTGAGTATCTCCGAGGCTTTGCCGAGGGTTCCGATAAGAAGCGCGTTTTCCGAGAGATAAGCGTTCCTTATTAAATAGTCGAGCGGGTAAACGGCGTTCTCCTCGAGGACTTCCCTTCCGAGAATGACGAGGTTGCAGTGAGCGAGGGAAACTATCATCGACGTGTTCTCCGCAATCTGCGACAGCGCACCCGAAACGGTGTCCGCCTTCGCCGCCACCTCCTTGGACTGAGGTTTTCCGGCGGAGGAACCGCTGGTCACTAAAATCTGCGCGGTTATTTCCAAAAGCTCGCCGCTTTTGTCTACGGCTATTCCCACGACGACGGCGCGGGAGGAAATCGGCGTGGAGTTTATTGCCGTCCCCATAAACAGCGCTACGATAAACGCCAAGCCGAACGCTATCCATTTCTTCCAGCGTTTCATGCGTCCACCCCCTCTGCCGCCGGTACGGCGTTTTCCTTTCTCTTTACGGAAGGAGCCTTTCGCGGGGAGGTCTTGCCCTTCTTCCTGTCGGATATCCGGAAGGCTATGAGAATTGCGAAAACGAGAACGGTTATGCCGAGCTCTATACCGAGGGTAACGTAGCGGATAACGCCCTTCGCAAGCTCAATGGAATCGTTTACGCCGTCGAATAAAAACAGCATGAGACACCCCGCTATTGCCGTGACTATTCCTATCCCGACTTTAGGCGGTATCCTTGCGTACTCGAGGGTTTTGCCGCCCGCATAGCACTTCAGCGCAACGCAAAGAATAGCGGACATCAGCCACATAACCACCGAGGGCCATTCGATAGAACCTATCTGCGTGCTGACCACGTTGAAGGCGGCGAGCCTCGCAAACGCGTTGTCGACGACGGAAGCGGCGTTGCCGTAGTTGGCAAAGAACAGCACGAAAAAGGCTATTATCATAAAAATTGCCACGGTAATTCCCATTAAGATAACGGGAAGCTTCTTTTTTTTCTGTTCCGAGCTCTGCGAGAGGTTGAAGAATATGAGCGGACTGAAATCGAACGCCCAGAAAAGATGCCCGTCTATTGCCGAAAACACCGGCTCCGCTCCCTTTGAAAAGAGCGGCAGCACGTATTCAAAATGCAAATCGAGTTTGCCGAATAACGCGCCGAGGAAGGCGATAAACGGAAGAAACAGTAAGCTCAGCTCGCACAGTCTGCCGAACGTTCTGGGTCCCCCTATCGCCACGTAGAAGAAAACGAGGATGAGAACGACGGATACCGCGAAGTTTACGGTGTTGTAGAACAGGAAAAGCGTAACGTAATTTACGATTTCCATACCGAAGACGGCGGCTTTTAAAATGAAAACCGACATGAGCGGCAAGGATATCAGAAGAGCGGGAAGGTTTCCCCATCTGTCGCGAATGGCTTTTACTCCGCCGAAATGAAGCGTTGCAACGATTATCCCGAGATGCGCCGCCTCGAAGAGGATAAGAAATCCGACCGCAAACAGCGCGTCGTTTCCCGCGGCGTCCGCAAGGAGCGACGGAAGCATGGATATCTTGAAAACCACCGGAATGAAAAATACCAATAACGCCAGCTGACGGCGACCTATAGTATCCGTTATCATTTCTGCCTCCTTTTGTTGGGACTGCCGAGAACCTTCGGTCGGGTTTTCATGTCTTTTAGGTTTGCCATAATCATTGCGTCCTTGAGGTCTTCGGGAACTATCGGCGCAAGCGGCGCGATATAGGGAACTCCGTAGCTGTCGAAGTTGAGAAGGTAAACGGCGGTTACCAATCCGCAGATTACCACGCCGAAAAGACCGAGCGCGCCGGCAATTAAAACGTACAGCATTCTCAGAATGGAAAACGCCCCCACCTCGTCGGGGATTGCGTAAAGCCCGATTGCCGAAAGCGCGGTGACGAGAACGGAAAGCGAGGAAAGTATTCCCGCCTTGACCGCCGTGTCGCCGAGTACGATTGCCCCGACAACGGACATCGCCATACCGACGTAGCGCGGCATACGGACGCTGGCTTCGTTTAAAATTTCAAAAAGCACGAGAGCTACCATCATTTCTATAAGCGGCGTAAAGGGAATTCCCTCAACCGAGCTCAGAATGGTCATGAGAAGCTTTAACGGCAGCATCTGAAACTGGTGCTGTAAAAGCGCAACGACGGTGGCGGGAAGAAGCAGAGCGAAAAAGAGAGCGAGCATGCGGATAATGCGGAGCATGGAGGTTCTCGAGGTGTTCTTATAATAGTCCTCGCTGCTCTGGAAGTCTTCCATGAGAAGAAAGGGAACGGTCAGTATAATAGGCGAGCCGTCCACGAATACCGCCACCCGCCCTTCGAGAATTTTCGCAGCTACAATATCCGGCTTTTCCTGCGACCCCACCTGCTTGAAAATGGAATACGGGCGGGTTTCGAGATATTTTCCGACGTACGAGGCGTCTAAGACTCCGTCGATGTCTATCATTCCTATTCTCCGCTCCACCTCTTTGACGACCGCGGGATTTGCCACGCCGTCTATAAAGCACAGCATAACCGTGGTTTTGGTATATCTTCCAATCTCGAATTTTTTAAAAACCAGCTTGGGCGTGGCTAAATGATGCCTGAGTAAAACGACATTGGTTTTGATGTTTTCGGTGAACCCCTCGCGCGGTCCCTTCAGAACGGCGGAGGTCGGCGGCTCGCCGACGGGGCGGGACTCAACCTTCTTTATAGGGAGCGTAAAGAACTCCTCGCTGTCCGAAAAAGCAAGCACCGCGTCCCCGAAGGAAACCGTCGAGACCACTTCGTCGAAGCTCTTCGTAGCCTCTATGGCAATGGACGCCGGGATTACGCCGTTCAAGCCTGCGATATCCGACTTGAACCCGCCGTCGGATTGAAGTAGCGGCGCAACAACCGACTCGTCGAGCTGCTTCCTGTCCACTAAGCCGTCGATGAAGAACAGCACGAAGCTCTTCTTCCCCGCCGTATAATCGCGCTTAACCAAATCCTGCGACCCGCAAAACGCCTTTTCAACTTTGCTTTTCAATTCCTGAAGATTCTGCATAGCGCAGATTATTGACCTATAAAATGCGATTATAACCGTTATCCGAATAAAAAACCGCAGCCCGATTGAGAGCTGCGGTCATGGATTGGATTTGTTTCGTTCTTTCGGGGTTACGCTCGGTTCAGCTTCAGCGTTGTGCCGTCAGCGCAGGTGACCAGAAAATCTTTCGGTACGTCTTTATTCCAGCTTGTCCCTTTGGTAATCTTTTTCCACTGGTCATACGTTCCGCCGTAGCTCACGTTTTTAAGCGCCGTGCAGCCGTCGAATGCGGACGTTCCTATTTTTGTTACGCCTTCGGGAATATTTACGGTGGTAAGCTTACTGCAATCACGGAACGCAGAATCATCTATCTTCCATATACTGTCCGGTAACGTTATACTCTCAAGGCTGACGCATTGCGAGAACGCAGCCCTTTCTATAGTCGTTGCGCCATTGGGAATGTTTATACCCTTAAGCTTCACACAATCACGGAACGCAGAAGAGTCTATCGATTTTACGCTGTCCGGTATTTTTATACTTTCGAGGCTGCTGCATCCCGAGAACGTAGCATGTACTATAGCCGTTACGCCTTCGGGAATATTCACGCCCGTAAGACTGCTGCAATTATAAAACGTCAAATTTCCCAGATAGGTTACGCTGTCGGGCATGGTAACGCTCACAAGACCGGTGCATCCGTAGAATGCATACTCCGTAACGGATACGGTTCCCTCTTGTACGGTTATTTTCGTATCCTGAGGCATCGTTCCCTTATATTTATACAGAACTTTTCCGACGTACACCACCCCGTCGGGTTGACCTGCAAACCAAGCCGTATCCTCAAACGAGTTCCTTCCGACGCGTGTCACGCTGTCGGAAAAGGTTATATTTGCGAGATTTTCGCATTGCAAGAAGACTTGATGTTCAATACTCGTTACGGTCTCTGCCATCGTTACCTTCTCAAGACTACTGCACCCGATAAACGCTCCGTATCCTATGGTTTTAACGCCGCTGTCCAAAGTCACGTCCATAAGTCCGGAACAGTGCATAAACACATCGTTTTCGATTTTTTCCACACTGCCCGGAACCGTTACGGAAGTCAGCCCGCTACACCCGTAGAAAGCATACTCGCCTATATAAGTTATGCAATCGGGAATTGTTATACCGGTAAGACCGGTGCAATCGTAGAAAGCACGGCTGCCTATATAAGTTATGCAATCGGGAATTGTTATACCGGTAAGACCGGTGCATCCGCTGAACGCATACGTTCCTATAGCCGTAACGCTTCCGTCGTCGGGGACTGCGCTGTTTTTACAACCGATTGCCAAGCTTTTGGATTCTTTATCTATAATGCAGTTTC
>CAYXBO010000109.1:0-4815 GCA_964463195.1 uncultured Christensenellaceae bacterium
CGAGTTTGCGGCGTTAGTTGGCTTTTTGGTACTTTTTCGCCACCGAAAAAGTACAGGAAATCAAATTCCTTTTAATACCCTGACTGTTTTAGCTTTATCGGGGCTTTTGAAGAAAGCGGTACCTGCGACGAGGACGTCTGCGCCTGCGGCGCGGACGGTTTCGGCGTTCTGTTCTGTTACTCCGCCGTCGATTTCGACGAGGCAATTCAAGTTGTTTTTCTCAATAAAAGCCTTGATTTTTGCACATTTGTCCAGACAGTCGGCAATAAGCTTCTGCCCGCCGAATCCGGCATACACCGTCATAACGACGATAACGTCGCAAAGAGATGCAAGATGGGAGAATTTTTCAAACGGAACGTCGGGGTTTAAGGCAATTCCGCATTTCGCACCCGCGGCTTTTATGGATTTAAGGCAAGCTTCGGGATTCTGACAGGCTTCGGGATGAAAGGTTACGTGGTCTGCCCCCGCTTCGACGAATTTCAAAGCGTACTTTTCGGGGTTGATTATCATTAAATGCGCGTCAAACGGAAGCTCTGAATACGGGCGCACTGCTTTGACTAACGGATGACCGAATGTCATATTGTTGACGAAGGTTCCGTCCATTACGTCAAGATGCACCCAGTCCGCGCCGTAAGTTTTGACTTCGGCTACGGAATTACCCATATTTGCAAAGTCGCCCGACAAAATAGAGGGCGCAATTTTCACAACGTTATCAGTCATACATAGTCTTCCTTTTTCGTTTTAGTTCTTCGTAAATCGCTTTATAGCGCAAATATCTGTCGTTATTCAACTGCCCTTTTTTAACCGCCGCAATAACCGCGCAATCGGGTTCAGTCACGTGACAGCAATCCGAAAAGCGGCATTTACCGGCAAGCCCGACGTACTCGTCGTAATAGTCTTTCAGCTCGTTGTCTGTTACGTTCAGAAGCTCGAGAACGGAGAAGCCGCACGTGTCGATAACCGTTGCTCCGAGCACCTCGAACGCTTCGGCGTGTCTGGTGGTGTTCCGCCCCCGTCTCCACTTGTGAGACAGCTCTCCGACCTTTAAACCAAGCCCCAAAATCGCATTTATCAGACTGGACTTTCCTACCGCGCTTTTCCCTGCAAAACAGACGGTTTTCCCTTTGATATAGGCGGCAAGCTCGGCAATTCCGTCGCCCTTTTCCGCGGAGGTGAAAAAGAGAGGCGCAACGCCTTTGTAACCCTTTACGGTGCGCTCTGTTTCCGCTTTACTTGCAAGGTCCACCTTGTTAAAGCAAACGATAGGTTCTATCCCCTCTCGTTTTGCATTGACTATGATTTTATCGACGATAATGTAGTCCGTTGCGGGATACGGCGCGGTAACGATTATAACTGCGTCAACGTTGGCAACGTTGGGTCTCGTCAGGGCGTTTTTTCTGTCAAGCCTCGCGGCAATCACCGGAACGCGCCCTCGGGTGTCTATTTCCACGAGGTCGCCTACGAAAAGCTCGCCTTCCCGCTTCATTCTGCCGCGCGCTTTTATACGGCGGACTTCTCCGTCGTCGCAGGAAACGTTAAACGCATCCGACAGAATTTTGAGAATACGCCCCGTCAAAGCTTGCCCTCCTCGTACCGCCTTTTGAGCTGACCGCACGCGCCTTCGATGTCGCCGCCCATGCTCCGTCTGACGGTTACGGAAATTCCGCCCTCTTCAAGCCTCTTTCTGAATTCGGTGAGCTTGGTGTTGGAAACTCCCGAATACTTTTTGCCCGCCACTCTGTTTAAGTTTATGAGATTGACGTGACAGGGAAGTCTTCTTAACAAAACGCACAGCTCCGCCGCTTCGCGCAAAGAGGAATTAACGCCGTCAATCATGACGTATTCCAGATTTATGCGCCGCCCCGTTTTGTCGAAAAAGTAACGCGCGGCAGACATAAGACTTTCGATACCGTACGCCTTGTTGACAGGCATGATTTTATTCCTGAGCTCGTCGTTCGGAGCGTGAAGAGAAACCGTAAGGTTGACGGGGATTTTCAGTTCCGCAAGCTCTTTAATCTTCGGCGCAATCCCTGCGGTAGACAGAGAGATATTGCGCGGAGAAACGTTGAGCCCCTTCGGTTCTCCGATAAGCCTTAAGAACTTAACGCTCTCCTCGTAGTTGTCGAGCGGCTCTCCCATTCCCATCATAACCACGTTTGTTACGGCGCGGTTTTTAAGGTCTCCTCCTTCCGACCTGTTGATTTTTGCAACCGTCGAAAGCATCTCGCCGGCAGTCAGTTTACGGAACAGTCCTTTCTCTCCCGACGCGCAGAACACGCAACCCATAGGACAGCCGATTTCCGTTGACACGCACACGGTGTTGCCGTAGGAATGCGGCATGAAAACCGCCTCGGCAAGACTGCCGTCACCGTACCTTACAAGGTACTTTTTAGCGTCCTCCCCTTCAAAGGTTTTGAGTATCTCCGCAGGCTGCGCGACGATTCCCGCAGCCTCCAGCTTTTCGGCAAGCGATTTAGGTATCTCCGACATCTCGGAATACTCTTTCCCCTTATGCGCGGCGGCAAAGAGCTGGTCGGCGCGAAAAGATTTCTCTCCGAGTTCGGAGACCTTTTCTTTTAATTCAAGATACCCAAAGTCTAAAATTGACGTGCTCATTTTCTCACCATAGCCGCGATATAGAAACCGTCGCTGAACTTATCGGTCTTTATCATCTGCACCTCTCCGCTCTCTCCGTACGGAACGTTTTCAATAGGAGTTAAAGCAAACTCCTTGTGCTTTTTCAGAAAGTCCGCGACCACCTCTCCGTTCTCTTCGCGAAGCACGGTACACGTTGAATAGACCAGCTTACCGCCCTTTTTTACGTAAGCCGAGGCGTTGTCCAGAATGGCAATCTGCACGGCTTTCAATGCGATAATATCCTTGGGACTCTTTCTTAAAAACGCGTCCTTGTTTTTTGCAAGAACCCCCAGTCCGCTGCACGGAACGTCGCATAAAACAGCGTCGAATTTGCCCTCGTAGTTGCGGTTGCGTTTGGTTGCGTCGCGCTCCCCGACTGTCAAAGAAACGCCCATTCTTTCGGCGTACTCTTTTATAAGCTCCACCCTGTGCGGGTGCAATTCTTCGGCGGTAACCTCGGCTCCTCTTTCGGCAAGCAAGACGGCTTTTCCGCCCGGGGCGGCGCAGACGTCGAGCACCTTTTTTCCCGAAACGTCCCCGAGCGCCAGCGCGGCGTAAATGGAATTTTTGCCCTGATAGGTGACTTTTCCTTCCTCGAAAAGCCTTTCAAGCCTGTCGCCGGTCTCTACGAAATATCCTACCGGAGTTTTCTTTATTATTTTAACTCCCTCGAGAACCTCTTCGGATACGCCTGTGCGCAATCTTATATGTAAGGCGCGTTCTTTGGAGAGAATTTTTTTATAAGCCTTCGGGTACTGCCGCTTTACCGCTTTTATCATCCATACCGGAAGATTGAACTCTACCTCCAGCGCCTTGTCTCCCGACGAAGGAAGCGAATATTCCTTTCTCACCACCCTTTTGAGAACGGCGTTGACAAACCCCGAGTCACCTATTCCAACCGTTCTTTTAGTCAGCTCCACGCACTCGTTGACAGCGGCGTAGCCCGGCATCTTCATACATTCTATTGCGTAAACTCCGACGGAAAGTAAAACTCCGACCTCGGCTTTAGGCGGTCTCGAATATAAGCTTTCGAGCGCGTATTTTATGCGGTAATAATTTTCCAGAACGCCGTAAACGACGACAGCCGCTTTGGCTCTTTCGGCTTCGTCGATGCGGTTCAATGCAAGCGCAGGATACGCGCCGCCGATTAAAATCTCGTTGAGCGCTTTAACTCCCTCTGTTATCGCGGAGTTAGCCATCTATTTTCTCCCCGATATTGAACTTTCTGGCAAGAATAAACTCCGTATCCTTCATAACTCTGGAGCCCTCGGGTTGAATTACCGAAAGCCGCACGGCGCCGTCTCTTCCTGCGACTACCAGACCGTTTTTCTTATCGCAGTAAAGCACCGAGCCCGCCTCTCCGGAAGCGTCGACGGCTTCCGCCTTCATAACCTTAACTCTTCCGAACCGAGATAGAAAATACGCCGACGGCCACGGGTTCATCGCCCTTACGAAATTGACAATCTCAGCCGCCGTTTTATCGAACGTAAGCCTGCCGTCTTCCTTTTTAAGCATGGGCTGATAGCTTGCCTCCGCCTCGTTCTGCGGCGTAAATTTTGCCGTTCCGTTTTCTATTGAGTCAATGGCGGGAACAATTATCTCCGCTCCGAGCACAGCAAGCCTCTCGAGACATTCTCCCGCAGTTTGGGTATCAAAACTTTCGGATTTGGAAATCATAACGTCGCCGCTGTCCACCTTTAAAGCGGTGCGCATTACCGTCACGCCGAGCTCCTTTTCCCCCGCTAAAACGGCGTGGACTACAGGCGCCGAGCCCCTGTATTTAGGAAGAAGAGATGCGTGGATATTGATAACTCCGAACTTAGGGATATCCAGAATTTCCTGCGAAAGTATCTGCCCGTAAGCGGCGGTCACGAACACGTCTGCGGAAAGCTTTTTCAGCTCTTCCGCGCGGTCTCTCACCCTGTCGTACTGCAACACCGGAAGCGACAGCTCCGCCGCCGCGGTTTTGACTGCCGACGGCTCCACCTTCTTCCCCCTGGCGTTTACCCTGTCGGGCTGAGTTACGACGGCGACTATTTCGTGTCGGGAATTATTTAATGCTTTCAGTGCGGGCACCGCAAATTGCGGGGTTCCCATAAATACTATCTTCATTGCTTGTTTTTGTAATCGATAAACAATATGCCGTCAAGGTGGTCTATTTCATGCTGAACGGCTCTC
>CAYXBO010000110.1:0-4771 GCA_964463195.1 uncultured Christensenellaceae bacterium
CCAAGCCGCAAGGCTTGATTTCACTCACGCGACAGCGTGAATTTCACCGCCACGCAGTGGCGATTTCATTGCCCCCGCATGGTGGGCGGGCGGGTATCGCGCGAAGCGCGTCATTGCGCGGACGGGTAATAAGGATATTACATATAGTCAGGGAACCCCTCTGTTCCCCGACACCCCTCCACTCATAATTACCCCTTATTATTTGAAGAAAAAAGCAATAGTAAAAAATGAAAAAGTAATTTGCACCGTCATTGCGAGGAACGAAGCAATCTAGGCTTAATAAATTATCCTTATTTATTGCGTGCGGTGCTTCGCGGGACTGGATTGCTTTGTCGCTACGCTCCGCGCAATGACGAAAAATCCAACAAAAGACAAAAGCCGCAAACTTAAGCAATGCAATTGCGGGTTTGCGGCGTTATAGCGTCTTTTTTGCGTACTTTTTTCTTCGCAGAAAAAAGTACACACTTATTGCGCCTCAGCGCCCTCGGGTCTCGTAACTTCTTTTATTCCTTTTTGCGGTCTGTAGTATGACGTTCTGAGCTTCACCGAGACCTTTTGTCCGGATACTGTTTTAGTAACGTAGGTGTCAATCTTCATTCCCGAAACGCATTCTTTGACAATTCTTTCTATGGGAGTTCCGTCCTCTTCGGTTTCGTCGATAAAGACGGTTTCATACTCGGTCGTAGGATAGGTCGCAACGGTTTCGGCTCGGAATTTCAAGTCCGTATTCCAGCTTCCTTTTTCTCCGTAAATACTGACAGTCAGCTTTTTGTTTTTGCATTCCGCGCGAACAGTCGCTTCGCTGTCATAAGGATTTAGTATCCACAAATCAGAAGTTGAGGACACCATAGCGTCGAAACCAATTCCGACGTAAGACACCGGAAGGCTGTGGCTCTGGGAGTCCGTTTCCAGCCCTGCGCGTATTGCCGCGTTATATAAAGTGGTGGAAACCTGACACACGCCGCCGCCTACGCCGTCTATAAATTTTCCTTCAAAGATTACGTGCGCGGTCTTAAAACCGCGTTCCTCCGTTCTTGCGCCTACCGTTTCGTTAAAGGACAGAATGCCGCAGGACGGAATTACCGCGCCGTCTAAAAATTTCGCCGCGAGCTCGATATTTGCCGCGCGGTTTTCGCCGCTCGACGAATAGTCGGTCGAGAACCGCCCTATAAGTACCGCGGTTTTTTTGTCGACGGGGGCGGCTCCCCCGAGTACCGCCGCAACAATAGCCGTCGCAAGTATAATCAGAATAACCGTAACTTTTTTCATACGTTTAGTTTGCACATAAAAACGGTTTTATTCTTTTTCGGAAAAATATACTCGGGCGTGAATTCGCTCACACTACTTTACAAATAATTATATATATAGTAAAATTATCAACATTGTTGAGATAATCGGAGGTGCCATCTATGACGGCAAGAGATACTTATAAATTTTGGCTTAAAAACGTCGCTCCGTCCGAAAAGGTTGAGCTTATGACGATGAACGACGCGGAAATTACCGACGCCTTCTCCGGTCCTTTAAGCTTCGGGACGGCGGGCATGCGCGGAATTGTCGGCGCGGGTACTTACCGCATGAACGTTTATACCGTTCGCGCGGCGACGGCGGGCGTTGCGGAGTTTATCGTAGGGCTCGGTAAGGATGCCATGTCGCGCGGCGTGGTTATTTCTTACGACACGAGGCGGTTCTCCAAGGAATTTGCGAGAGCGACAGCGGCGGTCTTTGCGGCTTACGGCGTTAAAACCTATATTTTCGAGGACGTTCGTCCCGTTCCCGTGTGTTCCTTTGCGATAAGGCATCTGAACGCCGTGGCGGGCGTTATGATTACCGCTTCCCACAACCCCAAAGAGTATAACGGTTATAAGCTTTACGGTGAGGACGGCGCGCAGATGTCGCCCGAAAACACCGCGGAGGTCGTCAAGTTTATCGAGAAAATCGATAATCCGTTTACCGTTAAATCCGAGGTTTTCCCCGCGACGACCATCGAAGGGCGCGACGAATATCAGTTGACGGATAATATCCGCGTTATCGGAAAAACCGTCGACGAGGCTTACTATAAAGAGATTGTCAAGCTCGCGCTCTCCCCGAAAGAGGTTGCGGAATACGGCAAAAAGCTGAGACTCGTCTATACTCCCGTTCACGGCGCGGGCTTTAAGCCCGTTACGGAAATCCTTTCAAGGCTCGGCATAAACGCCACCATCGTTGCAGAGCAGGCGGAACCGGATACCGAATTTTCCACGGTTCCCGTTCCCAACCCCGAAAGCGCGTCAACGCTTCAGATGGGTATGGAGCTCGCTGACAAAATCCGCGCCGACGTGGTTATCGGGACCGACCCCGACTGCGACAGAATGGGCGTTGCCGTAAGAGACTTTGAAGGAAAATTCCGCCTTCTCACCGGCAACCAGATAGGCGTTCTTTTGTTGGACTACGTCGCCTCGAAGCTCAAGGAAAACGGCGATATGCCTGAAAACGCCGCCGCGGTCAGAAGCTTCGTTTCCACCACGCTCGCGGATAAGGTTGCGGAGTATTACGGAGTTCAATCCGTGTCCGTCCCGACGGGATTTAAGTTTATCGGCGAAAAGATAAAAGAGTGGGAGAAAAGCGGAGAATACACCTATATCTTCGGCTTTGAAGAGAGCTTCGGCAGTCTTCGCGGAACCCACGCAAGAGACAAAGACGCCGTCGTCGCGTCCATGCTTTTTTCCGAGCTCTGCTGCTACCTCATGTCGAAGGGCGAAAGCGTGTACGGTAGACTTACGGAGATTTTCAAGCGTTTCGGCTGGTACACCGAGCTCAATAAAACCGTTCAGTACAAGGGCTTCAACGCAATGACGGAAATGAGCGCCGTTCTCGACAAGCTCCGCGCCGAAAAGGTGGAAAGCCTCGGCGGCTACGACGTCGTATGGACCGCCGATTACCTGAGCGGCAAAAAGGTTTACGCCGACGGAACGGAAGGCGTTACCGGTATCGCCAAAAACAACACCATAATGTACGGGCTTCCGGACGGCAGGTTCGCATGCGTGCGCCCGAGCGGGACGGAACCCAAATTAAAGCTTTACGCGCTGTCCTTTGCGGACGGAGAGGAAGCTTCCATTAAAAGCGCCGAAAACGTTATTTCGGGGCTCGAGAAACTTTTAGGTTAACGGAGGGTAAAATGAAAGCAGTCGTTACGGTCGTTGGTCGCGACAAAACAGGTATTATCGCCGATATTTCCGGCGCTTTAAAGACCTTGAATATCAATATTGTCGATATTTCCCAAACGGTTATGCAGGACTTTTTCACCATGATTATGATGGTGGATATCGAGAAGGCTACAAAGGAAATCGACGCGGTTCAGGAAGAGCTCGCCGCGCTTGGAAAAAACCTCGGAATGGAAATCGTGATTAGACACGAGGACATCTTCAACGCAATGCACAGGATTTGATATGATAGAAAAAAACGAAATTTTAGAAACCGTCAATATGGTTCGCGCGGAGCATCTGGACGTCAGATGCATCACTATGGGGATTTCCCTTTTAGACTGCGCGGGGCACCCCGAAAAGATGTACGACAAGGTGGCGAAATACGCCGAAAACCTCGTTGCAACAGGCGACAAAATCGCCGCGATGTACGGCATTCCGGTAGTCAACAAGAGAGTGTCGGTAACGCCGGTTTCCCTGGTCGGCGGAGACTGCTCCGTACCGTTCGTGGAATACGCCAAAGCCCTCGACAGAGCGGCGGCGGTAACGGGTATCGACTTTCTGGGCGGTTATTCCGCGCTCGTTTATAAGGGTATGACCGACAATGAAAAACGCTTCATCGAAAGTATTCCCGAGGCGTTGTCGGTTACCGAAAAAGTCTGCTCGTCGGTGGCGGTTGCGTCAACAAGAGCGGGTATCAATATGGACGCCGTGCGCCTTATGGGCGAGATTGTTAAAAAGACGGCGGAAGCCACTGCCGACCGCGGAAGTATCGGCGCCGCAAAGCTCGTCGTATTCGCAAACCCCGTCGAGGATAACCCCTTTATGGCGGGCGCCTTCCACGGCGTAGGCGAAGCGGATAAAGTAATAAACGTAGGCGTTTCAGGTCCTGGAGTCGTCAAAACAGCCCTTGAAAAGGTGCGCGGAAAAGACCTTACCGAGGTTGCGGAGACAATCAAGAAAACTGCGTTTAAGGTTACCCGCGTCGGACAATTGGTTGCCCAAACCGCCTCAAAAATGCTCGACGCGAAGTTCGGCATCGTGGATTTGTCTTTGGCGCCGACTCCTGCCGTAGGAGATTCGGTTGCGAGAATTCTCGAAGAGATAGGATTGTCCCGAGTGGGCAGTGCGGGAACGACCGCCTGTCTCGCAATCTTAAACGACGCGGTAAAGAAGGGCGGAATTATGGCGTCATCGCACGTCGGCGGGTTGTCGGGTGCGTTTATACCGGTGTCCGAGGATATAGGAATGATTGAAGCCGCGGCAGCCGGTGCGCTCCGCATTGAAAAGCTGGAAGCTATGACCGCGGTGTGTTCCGTAGGTCTCGATATGATAGCTGTTCCGGGCGACACCCCCGCAGAGGTTATCGCCGCAACCATAGCAGACGAAGCCGCAATAGGCGTGGTCAACAATAAGACTACTGCCGTCCGTATGGTTCCCGTAATCGGGAAGGGCGTAGGCGATACCGTTTCCTTCGGCGGACTTCTCGGACACGCGCCCATTATGCCCCTGTCCAAAGAAAGCCCCGCCGCCTTCATCGCCCGCGGCGGTCGTATACCTGCACCTATACACGGTAATAAGAACTAAAATAG
>CAYXBO010000111.1:0-4764 GCA_964463195.1 uncultured Christensenellaceae bacterium
TTTCAATCGCGCTCCCGAACTCTTCGCGCGCACGATGGAGGAATTTCTGATTTCCATTATCTGACGGTCGGTGGTTGGGCTGAAAACCAATCACGGAATTTAAAAATTCAAGGCTTATTCCTCAAAGGAGTAAGCCTTATTTTTATGTATGCGTTCTTCGGAAAAAAGCAAAACGGCTTTAAACACGGCTTGCTTTCACATAAATTGAACACTCAATTGTCGGCTTTTTTCTGCGTATACGGCGAACTTGGAGGACATTGACTTTAAAGTGTAGATATGATAAAATAATTTATCAAACGGTAAAGCCTTTACGGCTGTATGCTGAGTTGTGATAAATTGCGTATTTTAGGAATGCGGAGAGGCACAGCCGAAAGATTCTTGCAGCAGAAACGCCGCAGAAAATCGGTGATTGAAAGGTAAGTATTACAGGGTATTTCCGGAAACGGTACGTTTAGGAATGAGAACAGCAATATGAAGGAAAACATGGCACAACTGAATACCGAACAATTGGCGGCGGTTACGGCAACGGAAGGATTTGTTCGCGTGATTGCGGGCGCAGGTTCGGGAAAGACGAGGGCGCTGACGCACCGTTTCGCCTTTTTGGTGAATGAATTGGGTATTCTGCCCCAGAACATTCTTTGCGTTACCTTTACGAATAAGGCGGCGAACGAAATGCGGCAACGCATTCATAATCTAATCGGCGACCAGGATACGGGATATATCAATACCTTTCACGGTTTTTTCGTGTCCGTGCTTCAGGAGGACAGCTATGCGGTGCAGTTCCCGAAGAGCTTTCTCGTTCTCGATAACAGCGATATAGACTCCATGCTCGGCATTATCTATGAGGAACGCGGACTTACGCTTCGGGACAAGACTTATGCCGACGCAAGAGATATGATTGAGATGCAAAAGCTGTTACAAAAGCCTGATTATTATTTGGATTTAATAGATTTGTCGTTGGACGCATTGCGTGAAAAGTATTTGAATGCTACGGCAACGGACGATATTATTTTTTACGGATATCTCTATCAGGAAAAAAAGTGCTTCGGGCTTGATTATAACGATTTAATCAAGTTTACGCTGTATATCTTTTCTAAAAACGCGGATATCAGGCTGAAATGGCAGAAGCGGCTGGAATACGTTATGGTTGACGAATTTCAGGATATCGACGGACTGCAATACGGGCTTATGGAGGTTTTGTGCGGCTATCATAAAAATCTCTTTATCGTAGGGGACCCCGACCAGACCATTTACACCTGGCGCGGCGCAAACGTCAATTACCTATTGGATTTCGATAAGAAGTTTCCTTCGACCAAAACCGTCATGCTGTTGCAGAATTACCGCTCGACGCCGCAAATTCTCGGAGTGGCTAACTCGCTCATAGATAAGAACAGAAACCGCATAAAAAAAGACCTCACGCCGGTGCTTCCGGACGGAGAGCCCGTCGTTTTCAGTTCCGATAAAAATGCCGACGCGGAAGCCTCACGCATAGTATCCAAAATACGGGAGCTCAATGCAAACGGCGTAGCCTACCGCGATATGACCGTGCTTTACCGTGCGCATTACGTCACGCGTGCGGTGGAGCAGGCAATGCTTACGGAAAACATACCGTATCATATTTACAGCGGCGTGCCGTTTTTCGGACGGGCGGAAATTAAAGACGTCTTAAGCTATTTGCGTATGATTGTTTCGCAGGATGATATTTCATTCCGGCGTATCGTCAACGTTCCGAAGAGAAACGTCGGTAAGCGGCGAATGGAGTTTCTCGAAAAATACGCCGAAGAGAATAAATGCACCTTGTATAATGCGCTGAAGCGGACTTTGGACGACGATATTTTCAAGAGCACGAAAGCGTCCGAATTCGTGCGGCTTATAGAGAGATTTTCGGAAGGCTATGAGAGCCGTTCCGTTTCCGATATTCTGTCCGCCGTAATGAATGAAAGCGGCTATGAAGCGATGCTCCGCACCGAGGGCAGTCAGGAAAGACTGGATAACCTTGCGGAGCTCAAGCAGTCGGTGCTTGAATACGAAACGACTTGCGGGGAAGAAGCGACCCCCGCGCATTATCTGGCGCACGTAGCGCTCTTTACAAACGCAGACACGGCAGACGTCTCCGATAAAGTGAAGCTTATGACGGTTCATGCCGCAAAAGGACTGGAGTTTGACAACGTGTTTTTATGCGGAATGAACGAAGGGATTTTCCCGTCCAGAAAGGTCAAAGACATGCTCGGTATGGAAGAGGAGAGAAGGTTGGCGTTCGTAGCCATAACCCGCGCGAAAAAGCGTTTGTTTCTTTCGTGTGCCGACGGGCGGAACATCGACGGCTCTCCACGGTATCCGTCCAGATTTATATTGGATATCGACGAAAATCTGTTGGAATATGCAAATAAACCTGCCGACGCTCTGATTGCCGAGGCAAGGGAATATATAAGATATAACGAAAAATACCTTCCCGAAAATCTGGAAGGCTCGCTGTTACAGGTAGGAACGCGCGTCCGTAATGAGTATCTCGGCGACGGGACCGTACTTGAGGTAAATTCCGGAAAGGGCTCGTATCTCGTTCAATTCGATACTATTCCCACGCCGAGAATGATTTCTTTCCGTGCAAAGCTGGCAAAACTCTAACCGTATCCGCTCTCCGTTCTCTGTTTGCGATAATTTATAGAATATGTTGACGGGTATACGCTTGAAAATATGAAACTACAGTTGTATAATTATAGTATCGTCAGCAATACTTAATTGACAATCATTGTGAGGTGTAACGATGAAAATAAGAATTACTTCGGATTCTACTTGCGATTTAAGTCAGGAGCAGATTGAAAAAAACGGAATAGGCATTTTCAGTCTGTCGGTTATTCTGGGAGACAACAGCTACAAGGACGGCGAAATTTCCCCGCAGGAAATTTTCGATTTCGTTAAAAATACCGGCGCGCTACCCAAAACGGCAGCTGGCTCGATAGCGGAGTACGTGGATTTCTTTGCCGAGAACCTTCAAGGGTTCGACGCATTGATACATATCGATATTTCCGCTCAGGCGTCCTCCTCCTATTCGTCTGCCAGTAAAGCGGCGGAGGAGTTCGGCGGCAAAGTATTCGTCGTAGACAGCAAAGCGCTTTCTACCGGACAGGGACTGTTGGTTATGAAGGCTTGCGATTTGGCGGCGGAAGGGCAGACCGCGGAGGCAATCGTCGACGCGATAAACGAGCTCCGTTCCAAGGTCAACACCTCGTTCGTGCCCGATTCGCTGAACTATCTGCATTACGGCGGCAGATGCTCTCTTGCGGCGCTTATCGGGGCGAAAATTCTGAAGCTTCATCCGCTCATCTGCGAAAATGAAGAAGGTCAGCTGGTAGCCCCCAAAAAGTATATGGGCGGAATGCACCGTTGCATTCGTTCGTACATTGAAGATTTAAAGGCGAAATATGCGAATTACGACAAAACGAGGTGCTTTATAACTCACAGCTCGGCGGACAAAGAGCTGGTCGATTTGGCAAAAGAACTGGTTGCGCAGAACTTTGAATTCGACGAAGTGGTCGAAACGGTTGCCGGCAGTATCGTTACGAGCCATTGCGGCAGAAATACGCTGGGCGTGCTGTTTATAACCGAATAATATATATAAAATCGATTTGTCGGATAATGCGTAATTTCTATGCTTGCTGAGCATGGAAAGGTATAGAAAATAAGTATTAGATATAGTTAATAATGAGTTGTATAATGTAAGTGTCGAATATCGGCGCTTACTTTTTTTGTTTCGGAGGGAGAAATGAAACGTTTAAAAGCTGTTTTTATCGTGTTGGCTTTGGTCATATTGACTTTTTCTTTGACCGCATGCGGACCGGACTCGGGCAGTACGGATAAAGGCGATAACGGCGGTGCAGTCGTCGGCGGAGACAGTCAGACCGGAGGCGGAAGCGGAGCTCAGACGGGAGGCACGACAGGCGTTGACAACGGCACGCAAACGGGAGGTACGCAAACCGGCGGAGGTGCGGATGCGACGAAAATTCTCGTTGCCTATTTCTCTTGCACGAATAATACCAAAGGCAGAGCGGAAGCATTGCAGTCGAGGCTCGACGCAGATATTTACCGGATAGTCCCCGCGGTTGCTTATACGGCGGCAGACCTCAATTACAATACCGATTGTCGGGCTAACAGAGAACAAAACGACCGGACGGCACGCCCGCAGATAAGCGGACGATTGGAAACCCTTTCGCAGTATGACGTTATTTATTTAGGGTACCCTATTTGGTGGGGTCAGGCACCTAAAATCATATATACGTTTTTGGAAAGCTACGACTTCGGCGGGGTAACGGTTATCCCGTTCTGCACCTCCGGAAGCAGCGGAATGGGCAGCAGCGCGACGAACCTGCACGCTTCCGCGCCCGACGCAATATGGAAATCCGGCCGCCGCGTGTCGTCAAACAGCGATATCGACGCATTGGTAAATATGAGATAACGACCATACGTGTTTTACAGGGTTTTGCCGTTCTGATATAATAATCATACGGCGATATGTTTAAAGGATAATATGTGATTAGAAGAATATGAGAATAATCGAAAATCGGAATTTCCCTCATGAAAGAGATTTATACGGCGCGACGGATTTGCTGCTCAGGAGCTGTTCCTTCGACGGAGAAGAGGACGGAGAGTCCGCATTAAAGGAAGCGGGCAATATAAGGCTGGAGTCGTGCTATATGAATTTGCGCTATCCGCTTTGGCACGACAGGAACGTGGAGCTCATAGACGTTACGATGACCGACAAGTGTC
>CAYXBO010000112.1:0-4740 GCA_964463195.1 uncultured Christensenellaceae bacterium
TTCGCCGTATGCGAGAGCGGACACCGGCACAATCAGGGAAATATCTATAACGTTTGCGCCGATAATGTTGCCTATCGACATGGAACCGCGTTTTTTGACCAAAGCAGTAATCATCGTGACGAGCTCGGGAAGGCTGGTTCCGACTGCGATTATAGTCACGGCTATGACGCCTTCGGGCACGTTCAGCGCTCTCGCGAACGCCGTACCGTAGTCAACGAGAAGCTGGGCTCCGAGAACTATTCCGAAAATTCCGACTGCGAAACGGAGAATATTGAAAAAGATTTCCCTGGGCGTCGGTTTCTTCCGTTCTTCCTTGACGCTCACCGTCATTTCCCTTTTTGCGGAAATGATGTTGTCTGCGATGAAAAGTCCGAAAGGAATAAACAGCAACAAACCCAAAAAGCGGTTGAAGCTGCCGTTTGCAGACAGCGCGAAAAGCATAATTACCGACACGATTAGGAGGATACCTTTTATTGCAAAATCCTTTCTCTTTAACACCGCGGGGGCGAACAGTATAGAAATTCCCAATATAAGACCGGTGTTCGCCGTAACCGAGCCCACTCCGTTGCCGATAGCCATTTCGACCTGCCCGAACGCCGCCGCAGTGTCCCCTGCGGCTAAGAAGGCGTTACCCTTCACGGCAGCCATTACCGACACGATAATCTCCGGTAACGTGGTTGCTAAGCTGACGATAGTCGCGCCGATTATGAACTGCGGAATACGGAGCTCCGCCGCGACCCACGCCGCGGAATCCACGAAAAAGTCTCCGCCCTTCACGATAAGAACCAGTCCTATCAAAAGCATTACGATATAAATAGCGATTTCCATAATCCCTCCGAATTATATATCTTATGCCGAGCACTCCGCTTACGTAAGTCCCAACAGCTTAGCCGCATTACCGCCGAGGACAGCCTGTTTTTTATCCTCCGATATAGGTAGCGCTTTAATGCGTTCTATTTCGCTTTTGGCGTCCGACCACGGGTTGTCGGAGCCGAAGAGAATTTTACCGTAACCGTGAGCTTCCGCAATCCTTAAGAAGGTGTCCTCCCCGTAATAAGGGAACCCCATAGAGGTATCGAAATAAATATCGCGTCCGGCAAGATATTCTCCGACCTCTTCCCACTGAGACTGCACGCCGAAGCGAGCGGCGACGAACTTACCACCGCCGAGAACGTCGAGCACGTGAGCGAACCTCTTGGGGGAGGTTCTGTAGGGAAAGGTTCCGACAGGGTCGTAACCTGCGTGGTGCAGAATAATGAGCCCGCGGTTTATGGCGTAATCGTATATCCTCAGCATCCGTTCTTCGTCGAGAACAAACCTCTGATATTCGGCGTGGAACTTAATTCCCTTAAGCCCCAGACGGACTATATTATCGATATCTCCTTTCCAGTCCTCCGAGTCAGGATGAACGCTACCGAACATTAGGGTTCTCAAATCGTTGTTTTCGGAAGCCCATTTATTGATTATAGCGGCTTGATGCGGCTTAGTTGCGATATTCATGACGACGGACACGTCTATGCCGTTATCGTCCATATATTTAATGAGCGCGCCGCGCGTCAAATCGCTCCTAATAGGCACGTGTTTGCCGCCGCCGTTTTTTACCAGAGAATGATACGCCTTTTCGGCGATAACTTCCGAAAAGGCGTGCGTGTGAAAATCTATTATCATAATCTTAAGTTAACGCTTGTTGTCCTTCACCAAAACGTCGTGCGCGCCTCCCTCTACGATGGAAACGGAGCTGACCAACGTGAGCTTTGCCTTCTGTTGGAATTCGGGAATGGACAGCGAGCCGCAGTTGCACATAGTCGAGCGGACCTTGGATAAGGTTACGGAAACGTTGTCGTGAAGAGCGCCCGCATAGGGAACGTAACTGTCAACGCCCTCGACGAAGGAAAGCTTGCTGGCTCCTCCCATATCGTAACGCTGCCAGTTGCGCGCTCTTGCGCTGCCCTCGCCCCAGTATTCTTTCATGTAGCTGCCGTTGACGAGAACTTTTTCCGTCGGGCTTTCGTCGAAGCGGGCGAAGTATCTTCCGAGCATACAGAAGTCGGCGCCCATTGCGAGAGCTAAGGTTATGTGGTAATCGAAGACGATACCGCCGTCGCTGCAAATCGGAACGTATCTTCCGGTCTCTTCAAAATATTCGTCGCGGGCTTTGGCGACCTCGATAACCGCCGTCGCCTGACCTCTGCCTATACCTTTGGTTTCGCGGGTTATGCAGATAGAACCGCCGCCGATACCGATTTTAACGAAGTCCGCGCCGGCGTCTGCGAGAAATCTGAAACCGTCGCGGTCAACCACGTTGCCCGCGCCGACCTTAACCTTATCGCCGTATTTGTCGCGGATGAATTTAATGGTGCGGGACTGCCACTCGGTGAAGCCCTCGGAAGAATCTATACAGAGAACGTCCGCGCCCGCGGCGACCAACGCCGGAACGCGCTGTTCGTAGTCTCTCGTATTGATACCCGCGCCGACGACGTAACGCTTTTCGTTGTCCAGAAGCTCGTCGGGGTTTTCCTTGTGCTGCGCGTAATCCTTTCTGAAAACGAAGGAAGAAAGTCTGCCCTCTTTGTCGATAATCGGCAGGGCGTTGAGCTTGTGTTCCCAGATAATATCGTTGGCTTTGGAAAGAGTCGTGCCTTCGGGAGCGGTAATGAGCTTATCGAAAGGAGTCATAAAATCCTTGACCTTATCGGTCGCAGACATACGGCTTACTCTGTAGTCGCGGCTGGTAACGATACCGATAAGCTTTCCGTTAGCCTTCCCGTTATCGGTTACGGCAATGGTGGAATGCCCGAGGCGCTCTTTGAGTTCTATGACGTCCGCCAAGGTTGCGTCCGGAGAAACGTTCGCGTCGGAAACCACGAACCCCGCCTTGTAATTTTTAACCTTAGAAACCATCTCGGCCTGAGCTTCTATGCTTTGCGAACCGTAAATAAAGGAAACTCCGCCCTCTTTGGCAAGAGCAATCGCCATCGTATCGTTGGAAACTGATTGCATAATTGCCGAAACGAGCGGAATGTTCATTTCGATAGCCGGTTTCTCCCCCTTGTTGAACGCAACGAGAGGCGTTTTTAAGGAAACTTTGGACGGAATGCACTGAGCATCCGAGTATCCGGGTATAAGAAGATATTCCGAAAAGGTATGAGATTGTTCTTCGTAATAAGTCGCCATGACAGATTTTCTCCTATACAAGTATAAATATTATAATACATTATAACACGAAAACCTATTATAGCAAACGAATTGAAGCGATTGCTTCAGGCGTTTTGGGAATTCTTCTCTTTCGCCTGTTCGACAATTACGTAGGTATCGACAATATCCCCGCCGAACTGCGGCTCGATTTTATCCAGAACGTAATCCTCCAAAGCCTTAAACCTCTCTTTGAACCCTTCATCCGACAGAGCACCTAAAACCTTGCCCATATCGAGATATAACCACGCCTCGAACCAAGAAATCTTATGTTTGCTATAAGTAACGTCAGGATTTTTCATTTTAACCACCTCCGTCGTCATTTCGACTATATTATACTAGTCATTATGACTATAGTCAAGTCAAATTGACTATATTTTGATATAGTATATTTAAGGAGAAAATATGAAAAAACCTATTGAATTTAACGCTGAAAGTATAAAAAAAGCTTTTTGTGAACGATTAAAAGAACTTCGTGCGGAAAAACAGCTTTCTCAAAAGGCTATAGCGGACAAATTGGGCTGCCCCGTCAGCACCTATGCGAATTGGGAGCAAGGACGGAGAGACCCGAGTATTTTTGATATATATAATATTATCAAAGTATTGGAAATCGAACCGAATGAATTGTTTGAAATAAACGGCTTGTAAAAATAACCTATGATTACAAAATCTCAAATCCAATTGAAACTAATTGACGCTATAAAACACAGCGGAATGACACAAGAACAAATTGCAAAGGAAGTTGGTGTTAAGCGCCAGCAGATTTCTTGCTACCTTCGTGGTGAAAAATTGCCAGCTATTGATACTCTTGCAAATCTATGTAGAGTTCTGAGTGTTGATGCAAACGACTTACTCTGCTGTATATATACAAATAAAGAATAAAGATGATTACTGTATCAGAAATACAATCGAAATTGATTGAAGAATTAAAACATAGCGGAATGACTCAAACCGAGCTTGCATCTAAAATCGGAGTTGCACCCCCGATGATATCCTACTATCTCCACGGCAAAAAAATGCCTGCTATTGATACTCTTGCGAATTTGTGTAAAGTTCTGAATATAGACGCAAACGATTTACTCTGTCTTGACGATAATAAATAAAAAACGCCCCGTCATTGCGCGGAGCGTAGCGACAAAGCAATCCAGACCCGCGAAGCACCGCCCGCAATAAATAAGGATATTTTATTAAGCACTGGATTGCTTCGACATAAATGTCTCGCAATGACGGCGTGGACAGACTGGATTGCTTCGACTGCCGTCTCACAATGACGGATTTGCCAAAGGCAAATTTGCGCAATTACGCAACAATTGGCAAATTTTCTATAAAAGACACAATTTTGCCGTTTTTCAACGTCTCCAATTATAGAACATAGCGAGACCGAAGAGCTCGAAAAACTTTCGTGCAGTCATTTTTTCCTCTTTTGCACTGTTTTTTTTATTTCTTGTAGAGTTTTCCATATTTGCTTTCTCCTTTTACACATACATTCTTACCCAGATGCAGGCATGGCGGCACGATTACCGCAATCATATCCAGAATATGAAAAAC
>CAYXBO010000113.1:0-4681 GCA_964463195.1 uncultured Christensenellaceae bacterium
CGCGTTCGTCAACCTCGCCCCCGGCAAAGACGGAATGATTCATATTTCCAAGCTTTCCAATAAGAGGGTGGAAAAGGTGGAAGACGTCGTAAATATCGGCGACACCGTTAAGGTCGAAGTAATAAAAGTCGACGAAAAAGGTCGTATTGACTTGAAACTCGTTCAGAAGCTGTAATTTAAGACTTTTCCGAACGGAAATTTTAAACAGCCGCAAACGCTCGTTTGCGGCTGTTTTCTGTTTTAGTTGCTTTGTGTTTGAAATTCATGTGATTTCCGAAAATATATTTCAGTGAAATAAAATTAACGCCATGAGACAAGCGGTGCGAACCATATGCATTTTCGGACTGTTTTTGTGCTAAATCAAGGTAAAGGAGTCGCAGGCGTAGCAGCGCTACGTCAAGCGAGTTTAACGAAGATATAGCCGAAAAGAGCCGATAAGGCTTGGTGAGCTACGGTTGGAGCATGGCAAAAAATCAATATTGACAAACGTTCTGCCATATATTAAAATATATCTGTATACGTGTGTATTTTATTGCGCGCGCGTATACGGGAGGCAGCGTGAGGTCAAACCTTGCAAAAGTTCTTTTAATATTGCTCGTATTAGTCGCAACCGTTGCGGCTCTGACTGCGTGCGCTCCGAATACCGAGGAAGAAAATCCCGCAACAGTTCTCGAGTCGATAGATATCGAGGGCGGCAATTCGATAAGCATTGAAGAGGGGACTCCGTTCAATCCTGCAGACTATACGCTTATTGCCGTGCTATCCGACGGCAGCCGCCTCCGCGTTCCTATGTCGGCTGGAATGTTTTCCGAAGAAGAGCTTGCATATCTGAACAGTGCGGGAAAACATGCGCTCAAAGTTTCATACAGCCTTAATGGTATTACCATAGAAACGATATTCGATATTACAGTGGTTGCCAAAGTGGTAGAACCAACCAAATACACCGTTAAATACGTTATGCCTATTTACGACGGCAATCAGTACGGAAAACAGCATGAGGATTCCTTCGTGGACACTCTTACCAAACCCTTTATAGAACCTAATGAGGGCGACCCCACTTTTATAGAGGTTGAGTGGTATACGAGAGCCGATTTTGCGCCCAATACCATAGTCAGCTTTCCTCTCAATCTCACGGAAAACAATACGGTAGACGGAGTGCTTACCATTTACGGAAAGGCTATCGATTCCAGAAGAATAAATATCCGTTACGTTCAGCGTACGGTCAATCAGGACGGTAGCTCGGTTGCGGCAAATCCGTTTTATTCCGACCCCAACAAATATTCGTACGGCGACAATCACAGAACGCTTTCCGCTGACGGCATCGGTAAAAGAAACGGCTATGACGAGCCGTATCTCGAAATAAAGAACTATCAGACCGGCGAGTTTGAAAGACTGGAATGCAATGCCGATTTCAAAATCGAAAACAAGTATATCGAGCCCTCTAAATTGAGCGACGGCGAAATCGACGTTTATATTGAAGCGGTTTACAATATCAGCCGTTTCACGGTGGTTTTAGAAGCCGATAAAAACGCTGACGGAACGATAGACGCAAGCGAGAGGTTCTATCTCGATAAGGAGTACCGCTGGTCGTCCGATAAGGTTGAGAGCAGTTATTTCTATTATAACGAAACGTTGACCGCGTCCTTAATACCTACCGCTACGCTTACCGAGCTACAGGTTACTGGCAAAAATCTCAGCTGGACGGGTTACCAGCTTGCGGGGCACGACACTATTTACGTAACCGGCAATTTAGTGATTACCGGAGTGTATTCCGACGTAACCTACGAAGTGGTCTTCTATAGACACGACGACAGTATGGCAACCTCGTTTTCCGTTCCGCACGGCTCGACAATCGGTTCGCAGGTAACCCCCGCCAAACAGCTTCCGCAAGTGCAGAGTGCGTCGGGCTATACGTTTAAGTGGGAATATTACCTCGAGGCAGACAACACACGCCACGAAATCACAAACAACGCAATAGCGGACGTTACGGTGTACGGAGAGCTTCGCGTTTACGAAACGAGAACGGCAAACGTCTACAAATCCACCTTTAAATATATCACCGGAAGCACCGTAAGACTTGAGGAGCAGAAGGTTTTCCGGTATGCGGTAAGCGTAGAATTTCCGACGGTTTCGGAGCTCAAAACCGAGATGCCGGAATACGGTTTCGACTATTTTAAATTTGAATGGTTTCTGGAGCAGCCCGTCGAAAGCTCTAAATCCGTAAACGTTGAGACCGAAACCCAGCACGCCGCAGATACCGTGTACTATTTGCGTGTTTCCGATATGCGCCGCTTGACGGCAACGGTAGTTTTACCGGCTGGTTTCAGCAGAGCGGGGAAGGATATAGAGAGACAGTTCGGTCCCGCATATTTTGATACGGGCTCGTCAAAGCCGAGCTCTATTGAGATTATAGCTTCGGATTTTGCATTGGATATTATCGAGAGCCGTCAGTATAGCGAGCTTTACACAGACGCTTCCTTGTCGGATAAGTTCGACGGTGAAACCGTGAGATTCAATAACGGCTTCTGGGCGAGCTACGGGACTTATCTCGACGCGCCCGACGGAGCGTCCGAAGACGGTTATTTCGATTACAGTATTAAGCTCTATATGAAGTGTACCGTTCGCACGTTTGAAGTCACGTTCTACGAGCAGTTGTCAACGAGCAGTGCGACAAAAATCTGTTCCGTTACGGTCGACTTCGGAGAGAGCCCTGATAAGCCGACCGATTACGACCTCTCCGACCGCACTGTAAACGGAGAAATTTACAGCTTCTACGGTTGGTATTCCATGCCCGACGACGTAAATACGTACGTTTCGGATACCGGTTTTGCGGCTTTGAAGACCGAAAGAAACCTTGAGTTCTACGCCAAATGGCAATCCGTAAAAGAAGGAACTTACGGGGTTATCTACGAGGACTACAACGGTTACTACGCCGCCGTCGACTATCAGGGGGCTGCCGACGAGGTGAGAATTGCCACCGAAATCAACGGACGGACCGTCAACGGAATCGCCGCTGAGCTGTTCTTCTGGAGCGAGGTAGGAAGTGAAGTCAGAACCGTCTATCTGCATAGCGGAATAGAGTATATTGAGTCGGGTGCGTTTACTCCGTGCAACAGTCTCGAAAACGTTTTCGTCAACGGCACAGGCGGAAAATACAGCTCAGACAACGGCGTTCTTTATATGAAAAACGACGATAATACTTTGACCCTCGTTAAATATCCGATACTCAAAACTCCCGTCGGAAGTTATGCGTTGCGTGACGATATCGATACGACGGCGATTGCGGACGAAGCTTTAACAGGTTATCGCGGTACCGGTATAAACCTCGGCACGGCGCTCAAGGAAATCGGGGCAAGAGCTTTTAAGGACGCAAAGCTTCAGACCGTAACTTTACCGACGAGCTTGGAAAAGGTCGGGGAGCAAGCGTTTTTCAATGCCGCAAGTCTTGCTACCGTGACCGTTTCCGGCAGCGGGGTGCTGGAGAATGCAGAGGAATTCGGAAAAGAAGCGTTTGACGGCACTGCGTGGTTTAACGCCAAAGTTTCAAGCGGTACTACTCAAATCAAAATCGGCGGCGTTCTCCTGACAGTTATAGACGACTCGGAGAGCATAACTCTCGACGACGACGTAAGCGTGATTGCAGCATCCGCGTTCGTAGGGGTAAAGGCAACGCTTAAGTCGTTTACCGCGACTGCAAATTCTCAGCTCGGAATAATAGGCGCAAGAGCGTTTGAAGGCTGTAGCCAGCTGTCAAGCGTAAGTATCCTTTCCGACGGAGCGGTCGTCAGGGTGGACGGTAGCTCGTTGAAAAACACGGCAAGCGCGTTAAGGGTGACCGTTGCATCTTCGGCAATGGCGGAAGCCTACAGGCAAAGCGCGTATTGGAGAGCTGCTCTCGGCGCAAACGTCTCGACGGTAATAGTTTCCGCTTAAAAATTGTATATTACAGCTATTTCGGACCGCCGTTTACGGCGGTCTTATTTTTTTGTAAAAATTACATTCAAATCAGTCATACGAAGGTTTTCCGCTTAATAAATTCTTAATGCGGTGGCAATACTTTTTTCTGCCAAAAGAAGTTATATTTCGACAAAATATGTCGAAATACGCCGCAAAAATAATGTTATTCTTGAGAGGCACCAAAAAATGTTTTTGACTGTAAAGAAAAAATCGCTCATCATTGCCGTCGTTGCCGTGTTTGCCGCAATCATTCTCGGAGTGACCTACGGCGAAGTCTCAAAAGCCGCCGACGCGGCAGCTGCAAGAAAAATTCCGATATATTCGGTGGAAACCAAAGAGCAGAAGGTTGCGTTATCCTTCGACGCCGCGTGGGGTGCGGATAAAACCGAAAAGATAATGGATATTTGCGACAGCTACGGTGTGAAGGCTACCTTTTTCCTCGTCGGGTTCTGGATTGACAAATATCCGGAAATGACCAAAAGCATATACGACAGAGGCTTCCTTATAGGGAACCACAGCGGGCACCATCTGCATATGAGCAAGCTCAACAAGGAAGAGATGAATAAAGAGCTTCTCTTAGTCAACGACAAGGTCAGGGAGATAACCGGTTATACGCCGCAGTATTTCCGTGCTCCGTTCGGCGAATACAATAATCTGCTGGTCGAGACGGTTGCCGAGAACGCTATGCAGATTATCCAGTGGGACGTAGACAGTCTGGACTGGA
>CAYXBO010000114.1:0-4651 GCA_964463195.1 uncultured Christensenellaceae bacterium
TCGCAAAAGAGGGGGCGGAGCGTTTTTTGGTACTTTTTGTCGCGAAACAAAAAGTGCAAATCAATTCACCTCAACTTTTTATAGTTCTTTTTTATAAACAGAATATCCCTTTCAACCTCGTCGAAGCGAGCTTTGGAAAAGTCAACCTCTCCCCTTCCCCTCTTACGCCAGTTGTCGCATACGATTTCTCTTTCGGCAATTTTATTAAAACGGGTACAGTAAAATACGTGTAATATCGAAGAATACCCGAACCCCATTTCCGTATAAACCTTACAATACGCGGCGCACGTACTACACTTCTTCAACATCTTTAGTCTCTTCTTCTAAAATCTGTCTCAATACTGAAATATGAGTTAATAAATTGTTCAAATGAATATTCAGCGAATACATATGTCCGCGTCTGTATTTTTTCTGATGGAACTTTTCACAACCGTCCGTATTCTTTACGTTTATTGCCCTACGCGGGCACCAACCGAATTTAGTAGCGTTAAACTGCTTCACTCCCATCGTGTAATACTTGTGGAAGCTCGCACACCTGAAACATTTATTACTGTTATTCTCCATTTATTTACCTTCCTCGTTGCATATTTGTAACATACCTATTATATGTTACACAACTGTAACAGTCAAGTTGTATTTACAAATATGTAATAGAATTATAATTAAGTTATGAAAAACATCGGTAAAGAGTTAAAAACTCAAAGAATAATAAATAAAAAATCTATGGCGCAGGTTGAAAGAGATACCGGCATTACTACCGCCAGCTTAAGCCGTTGGGAAAACGGATTAGTTGCTCCGAGTATTTTATCCTGCATTATACTTGCCGATTATTACGGCGTATCTCTTGATGAATTAGTTGGAAGAGAATAATCTTTTCGCTATTTAAACAGCTCCGAGATTTCGGTAAAATAGTCTGAGATAAATTTAAACTTTTCTTTAAGCTTCACGTTTGCCACGCTGTCAAACAATTCCGCGTAATCCTCGTCGTCGGTTTCGGTATAGTTATCTGTCTCGCCGATTGTTGCCTTGGCGTTAAATTCGTCCTTACCGTTCGTAATAGAAAAATCCTTTATATGGAGAAGGTTTCCTTTCTTTCCGTCGATTTCGGGTTTAACGTAGATTTCTTTGAGCGTTTCGCTGCCGTTAAGGTTAATTTGCGTTATGAAATGGGTTTCCGCCTTGATTTGCGGAAGCTCCGAATCCTTTGTAATTTCCGTAAAGCTCTTGTCAAACGCGGCGTTTATGAGAGTGAGTAGCATTGCCTTGATTTTATTTATTACGCCCGCCGACTCAGAATTGTCTCCGGTCGTTGACATAGCCGCAATATTTATCAATAAAATGGTTACGTTGATATTGCCCGAATACTCGCTCACTCTTCCGCCGGAATTGGTACCGTAAGTTATATCTCCGATAAATGGAACCATCATCCACGCACTGCGGAGCAAATCTTTTTGTTTGGGGCTCAATCCCGTTATAGGTAATACGGAGGACAAAAGCTGTCTGCCGCCGATATTCCCGTCGTACAAATACTTTGAACCGTTGAAATTGTAATAAGCCGTATTTCCGACAAGTCCGAATACGTAAGAAGAATTCGACTGCGAAACTGTAGCTGAGGCTACTGTTTCGCTCGAAGAATATGCTATTTTTACGTTTGCCTGATAATTTGAATTGTCACCCGTTACGTCAAGTGCCCACTTCCCCGACCAGGTCTCCTGAGTGGAAGCGTAATCAAGAGTTGTAATGGCGTAATCCGTTAAAACCTTAGTGAAATCACGGGGACTGTCTTTAGTGCCTTTTACCGCAACCAAATCCTTGGTATAAAAAGGATAATCGGGTGCGGGAGGCTCGTCGACGTCGGGTGGGTCTACGACGCAACCTGTAAGAAGAAAGGTTATTAAAAGCGCGGCAAGAACGCCCAGCGCTATATACGACAGCCCTCGCTTACTAATTTTGCAATCTCCTCTACCGCTTTTTCCGTCTTTATCATAGTTTTGAAGCTACCGTCGCGAGCGGCGAGCTCCACCTCTCCGTTCTGAAGAGAACGGGGGCTGACTACCAGTCTCAGCGGTATTCCCATCAAATCGCAGTCGGCGAACTTAAATCCCGGCGACACGTTTCTGTCGTCGTAAATCACTTCAACGCCTGCGTTCAGGAGCTCTTTATACAGCTTATCCGCCGTAGCTCTGACGGTTTCGTCGTCAAGTCTTAAGGGACACAGGGACACGTGGAACGGCGCAATCTGCATCGGCCACACCAGCCCTTTGTCGTCGGCGTACTCTTCCGCAACGGACGCTATCGCCCTGCCTATTCCTATCCCGTAACAACCCATTATGGGATTTATGCTCTTTCCGTTCTTGTCGAGAACGGTCATATTCATAGATTTAGTGTACTTGGTTCCGAGCTGGAATATGTTGCCTATCTCGATACCGTTTTCAACCGTCAACGGCTTTCCGCAAACGGGGCAACGCTCTCCCGCAATAACCTTGGATACGTCGGCAAACTTAAGACCATTCAAATCTCTGTCGATGTCAACTCCGGTCAGGTGATATTCGGGACGGTTGGCGCCCGTAACCATATTATTGCAGCCCTTCAGACTTTCGTCGACGACGATTACTGCGTCTTTTAAGCTGAGATTAAGGCAACCGATGTTGCCCGCCACCAAGCCGTCGTATTCCGAAAGGTCCGCGGGGACAATCTCGCCGCCCGCAATCTTTCTCAATTTGGTTTCGTTTATCTCTCTGTCGCCTCTTATGAACGCAACCACGGGCTTATAGGTATCTCTCAGCATATAAGCCACGGCTTTTATGGTTTTTGTCGCAGGAACCTTCAGAAATTCGCAAACGCTCTCGATATCGTGTTTGTCGCCGGTAAAGACCTCTTTGACGGGTTCGCTCACCTCGTCGCGCACGTTTTCTATAACCGACGTTGCTACTTCCATATTAGACATATATCCGCATTCCGGACAGATAACTATGGTATCCTCTCCGATAGGAGTTAAAAGCATGTATTCGTGAGCTACGCTCCCGCCCATCATACCGGTATCTGATTTGACGGCAACGAACCGCTTCAAGCCTATTCTTCTGAAAATGTTATTGTAAGCGTCGTAGGCGCGCTGATAATACTTCTCCAAATCCTCCTGGTCGATATGGAAGGAATACGCGTCCTTCATCGTAAATTCCCTGACGCGAATGAGACCGCCGCGGCTTCTCGCCTCGTCCCTGAACTTGGTCTGGAACTGGTAAATCATAAAAGGCAGCTGCTGATAGCTGGTCACCGCGTCGCGCGCAAAATGAACCGCCGCTTCCTCGTGGGTCATTCCAAGCAGCATGTCTCTGCCGTTTCTGTCCTTAAAACGGAGCATCTCCGAGCCGATTGAATTAAACCGTCCGGACTCCTCCCACATTTCTCTTGGCATAACCACGGGGAATTGACATTCCTGCCCTTCGATTTTGTTCATTTCCTCACGAACGATGGCTTCGATTTTCTGCGCAATGCGTTTTGCGGGCATCGCAAAAGAATAAATGCCGCCCGCTACAGACTTGATAAAACCTGCGCGAACGAGCAAACGGTGGGACTTTACTATAGCGTCGGAGGGATTTTCTTTGGTTCTCTCTCCGACCAGTTTAGACATGTACATTTCAGTGAACTCCGTTTTAAGTCTGTCTGTTATTTGACTACGATTTCCACGGCAATATTGTCGCCGAGATAATTGACGGTAATATTATACGTTCCGGTTTTGGTAAACTTCCAAACCTCGGTACCGTTATTTTCCTCTTTTGCAAGCTTGAGAGTGTCCCTGTAGTCGCTCGGGAAAACCACAAGGTCGGAATTAAGTGTTTTTACGGTTTCGTCGGTAAGAAGCGCCTTTATGGTTATCGACGCCTTGGTAAAGGTGTCGCCGACGTCAAACTCAGCTTCCTGAACCTGATACTCCTTGATGGTCGCCGTTTTGTCTGTGTCAACGCACGCCGCAAACATGCAAACCAATGCCGCAACCGCAACTATCATTGCTACAATCTTCAAAATCTGAGACTTAGACATGTAAACTCCCGTACGCGCGCGTTCCCGCACGCTAATGTTATCTGCCCAATTATTATATTATTATAATTACAGTCAAGTCAAGTGAGAAATTCGAGAAAAACACCAATCGGCAAAATTAGCGTTGATTTTTCGGCGGAGTTAGGTTATAATACCAATATGTACTAGACGGGGAGCTAGCGGTGCCCTGTAACCTGCAATCCGCTATAGCAGGGTCGAACACCCATCGAGGCTCGGTATATGGAACGCCGATGTCTTCACGGAGCGTTGATGTCAAGGTCTTGTGCAATAGCGTGCCGCGAACCGTGTCAGAGTTTGACCGCAGCAGCACTAAACGGCTTTCTCTATGTGCCACAAGGTTGCTTTGGCGGAGCCACCGGAAGTCATACCGGTTCGGTATTCCGTGTCGGAATGGGCGTACTATTTTTTTTTGCAAAAAAGCACCGAAAAGTGTAAGGTTTCCAGGGAATTTCCGTATAAAAAGCATAGCCGCTAACTTCACAACGAAGGTTAGCGGCTATTCTTTTTAAACATTAAATATGATAAATTGAAATTTAACTTACTTCCTTTTAGAATATTTTTCCTTTGCATACTCATAAGCCTCTTGAATTAG
>CAYXBO010000115.1:0-4617 GCA_964463195.1 uncultured Christensenellaceae bacterium
CTACGGGAGGCGTATAATCTATCGCCTGCACGGGAAGCATTTTCTGATAAACCGAACCCAACATATCCGCACGGTTATACGAGTGCGCCACTCCCCTCTCGTCGTTTCCTCCGACGGTAAACAGTCCGCCGCCGTAATCTCTGACGTAGGTATCAAGCATTTTGTCAAAATTCGGAGTTGCACAATTAATTAAATCGCCGTTGGATATATTGTTTAATATAATTTCATCGTATACCCTAAGCTCATCTATCGATTGAGGAATATTCACCCCCGAATTGATATTCACTACCGTTACTTTGTACTTCTCTTCCTCGGTAAGAATCTTTTTCAGAGCCTCCGACTGACCTTCGAAACTTTCAAGAATAAGAATATTGTTAAAAAGCTCGACGTTGATGTAAGACGTATATACGTTGTTTATTTTCAAGATGTCGTCTTCGGTGCTCGTTATACTTAACGTCAACTCGTGTAAGCCGACCGATTTGAATGTATGATTAAAAATAACCGTCTGCATTCCGCCGATTAAATCTGCGTCAACTACTCCGTTAACGTTATCCGCTTCTCCGTTGTCTGTTAACGTTAAGGCAGCGTGTGAAGAAAAATTACCGTATACCTTTACGCTTAATTTAAATTCTTCGTCTGCGCCTACGTGATAGTCCGGCATTTCCACTCCGACAATCTGTATATCTTTGTCGTAACCGGAAGAAATATAAGCCGTATCAACTTTCGTTCCACCCGCGGAAACCAAACGTATAGCAGCCGCAGCCTCCTCGTCCGTTTCCTTACCGTCGGTCACAAGAACTATTTTTGCGGTTTCGGGATTTTCGAACAGGCTCTTTGCATATTCGAGCGCAGCGGCAATATCGGTTGCCGTCGTATCGGGTTTGTCAGCCTCAAGATACTTTGAGTAAACATTGGAAATATCGCTTGTTAAAGGTGCGGCGTATACCTGGTTAAAACCGAATGTAACCACGCCGATTTTTATATTTCCGTCCCTGCCGTCGTTTATCGCCAACTTTAAGAAATCGTCGCGTTTATCCGCAGTCTCTTCCTGCGTATCCGATACGTCAACCAAAAACAGCAATTCATTTTCGCTGTTCGGCACTTGATAACGGAACTGGATTCCCGAAAGAACGGATATCGCAAGCACCATTATTATGCAGTGAAGCACTATCGAAACAATACGGTTTCTCGTCCTTCTGTATTTCTTTGACAGCAAGAAATAGGGAATTAAAGTTAAGGCAATAGCCGGAATTATTAAAAGCAACAACCACGGACGAGAAAAATAAATAGTAAAATTACTCATTATTCTGTCCCTCCGTTACACGTTCTCGCGCATTTGCAACAACCACTCGATTAAGAGCAGTGAGCAGAGCGCAATCGCAAAATAAAGTAATAAATCGTTATAGTAGTCGCTATACGAGCGTATTATGAAGGGATTTTTTAAACTTTCTTCAACCTTCAGTATATTACATTCCGAAGCAGGAACTCTAACGTAAATAGAATCTTCCAACTTCGCATTTTCATCTTGATCGTTACTGCCGAACTTTTCCTGCGACAGCACGTAAGTACCTACAACTTCGGGGCACATTACCGCGGGGAATGAATCGTAAGTGTTTATAACTTCACCGTTATAGCTTACTTCAATCTTGCTTCCGCGGGAGTTCAAGGCTATGTCTTCATATACGTTGAAAACAGACCCCTGTACCATAGTAGGCAAAAAGTAATTGAACATATTACTTATAAAGATTGAAAAATAAGGCAGAACCGCAAAATTGGAAAAGTGCAAGCTGAACGGCATAACCACGATTTTTGCTTTTTGCGTATCTTTAATCAGCAAAGCGGGAAGATCCTGGCAATACATTCCAACTTTATACTCTTCGGAATTGAAATTCGTAATAGCTTTTATTCGTGTTACCGTTATAAAGTCGGGGATAACGTATTTCATAACAGGATGTTCTTCGCCTGGCGTGAGGTACAACCCGGGATCCCTGTACTCAGCTCCGCCCCCAGACACTTCCATACTGCCGTAAGGCATTTTATCCGGATCAATGATCAACACTATTCCGTCCGTAGGCAGAGTTTCGGGTACTTCATGCTCGAAAACGTAAAAATCAAACCCTTCCGTAGCGTAATTTCCGTCTCTTACTTCGCTGATTCGCATATCCCAGCGTTCTGCAAAATTACTGCGTACCGTATCCAACGCCGAATTTACGAACGGATTGCTGAGAGAACTAGCATACTGTACTTTAACAACTTCTTTTAAGCCGTTATAAATATCGTAAACGTCGTCTGCAGAGAAAGAATCCTCCACCTGCAAAGATACGTGAACCGATTGATAAGAAATAACGGGCGTATCCATCGTTACGAATGTCACGTCTTCCGAATTTTTTTCGTAATCGGAGAGAGATTCTTGATCCCTGTCGCTGAAAATTACGGTTTTTACCTTACCTTCGGTACAGAAAGCCGAACCGAAATAATTTACGGGAGGCACACGGTCGTTCTTGCTCTCGGTGTTTATACCCTGTATTTGCAGTTTAACTTCTATTTCTTCATCCCTGCTCCCGTAAGAAGCTACTTCCACGACGAAAGAGTAATGGTTATCTTGGAATTCCGTATAAGCGTTGACTATGGAAGCATTCCAATCCGACTTGTCGGACACGTTTACAACGCTTATACCGTCAGGGACGTAAGCGTAATCCGAATCCGTATATAAATATATACTTGCATCTGGATTCTGGTCCACGACATCGGAACAAAGAACCATAACTTGATCCATATCCGCCGTGCCGTAAGAGCAAGCAGTTTCTTCGATTAAAAGCTCGTCCAACGCACTTCTAAGCTGCTTCTTTTTATCCGCCGTAATTCTAAGCGCAGTTTTAGACGCTTCCTCGCCCGGTTCCAAATTTAAAAACGCAGGCGCTCTGTCCGCTATAATAACGGAAACGATGCCGTCGTGTGAAAATACTTCGTCAGCAAAATCGGATGCCTGTACAACCGCTCTTTGATAACGGCTTTCGTTATTAGTCGTCGTACGCATACTTGCGGACGAATCAATAATTATAACTACTTCGGACTGGTCGATTCTCTCCTTTAAAATCTGTGCGGGTTTAGCCAAAATCATAGCACAGGCAACGATTACAAGAATCTGGCAGATAATGAGAAGAATATTCCTCAATTTGCTGATGGGAAGTCTCTTCTTTTTGTATTTTATACTCAATTTCCAGATGTACGTACTGGAAACGGTTTTATTTTGATAATTGGGTTTAAGGATATAAATGAGAAACAGCACCGCTATTCCCAACAATCCCAATAATCCCAAAGGAATCAGTAAACTCATGACATAATACCCACTTTAAACAACTCACCGAAAAGAACTTTTTCTATGGGAGTATCCGAACTGACGGTGATATAGCCAACGTTTCGTTTAGTGCAGAAATCTTTAATATCCTGTTTAAAGTCTTTTAACGCCGCCTGATACGCCTTTTGCATACTGCGGTTAATTTTCAGCTTCATATTCCTGTGATCCAACATATCGTCGGATTCGGAATCGATAAGATTTATACGCCCGTCGTAATTCGGATCCAACTCGTCGGGCGAGAACACCTGGACGAGCAGAACCTGTTTCTTTTTATAGCAGAGGTAATCCACCGCTTTTTTCCAGTTGCTTTCCGTAAACAAATCGGAAACAATTACGGACAGTCCGTTGTTGGAACCGCCGTCGGGACAGCTTGCAACGCACGCTTCTATATCGGCGTCACCGTCGAACGCAACCTGTTCCAACGAGCTTATCGCTCTGAAAAACGCGGTCTTGCCGACAATCGTACCATATGGATTTTCCGAACGGTCTCCTTTCATAATATTGAAAGTAACCTTATCCATATTGTGCACTGCAAGATAACCGAGCGCGGCAGCCGTTGCAACCGCATATGAAGCTTTACTTTTCTTTTCCTTACCCATAGACGCGGAACAATCCAGAAATATCTGAACCTGCATCTGCCTTTCGTCCGTAAAAAGCTTAAGGAAATATTTTTCAAAACGGCTGAAAAGATTCCAGTCTATCCTGCGGATATCGTCGCCAAGCTGATATTCTCTGTAATCGGCAAATTCCACCGTTTGTCCATAAGTAGAGACAAGGTGTTTACCGCCGAAATATCCTGCAAGATTTGATCTTAAATTAAATGACAACGCTTCCAATCTACTGAAAAACTCGTCGTTCAAAAGTGAACCTTTCATCAACCGCTCCGCAATCTGATACTTTTATGTATTTTGCTTTAATTCTTATCTTTCTTTAATCCGAACTTGCGCTTCGTCTTTTTCTCACCGTCAACCGTTTCGTTAACTGCCGCTTCGTCAACCGTTCCGTCAGATTCCGAAGGAGTGTTTGCCGTAACTTCTTCGGGGGTCTGAGAAGCATTATCCGCAGCTATTACTGGTGTTCCTTTCTTAGCGTAATCCATGCTCTTGTATCTTCTGCTGACTTCTTCGACGATAAGCTTGACAACTTCGTCCGCACTTATGCGCTCAGCAACAGCTTCGAAATTGAGCTTGATACGGTGACGGAGTACGGGATAAGCAAGCGTATTGATATCCGAATACGCAACGTTAAATCTGCCCTTG
>CAYXBO010000116.1:0-4602 GCA_964463195.1 uncultured Christensenellaceae bacterium
CGTAGGCGTTGCTGAGATTGCCGTTGTGCGCGATTGCCAGTTTTTCTTTTTGGTTTCGGACTTCTATCGGTTGGCAGTTGTTCCTCGTCGAACCTCCCGTCGTGCCGTACCGGACGTGTCCGACCGCCATAGTTCCTTCGGGGAACGCCGCAAGTCTTTCTTTGGTAAACACCTCGCTGACCAGACCTACGTCCTTATTGAGAACGAATTCGCCGTCCGAAGCAACGGCAATACCCGTGGCTTCCTGCCCCCTGTGCTGAAGGGCGTATAAGCCGTAATACGTCATTGCCGCAAGGTTTGCCTTTTTCGGCGAGATTATTCCGAACACTCCGCATTCTTCACGTAAACTGCTCATATTACTTCTCCGTACGATTAAGAAGCGCCGCTTTTATAAATCCCTTGAAAAGCGGATGCGCCGCGTTGGGTCTGCTCTTGAATTCCGGATGGAACTGAACGCCTACGTAAAACGGTCTCGACGTAATTTCCACGGTCTCGATAAGCCGTCCGTCCGGAGAGGTTCCGGAGAGCGTGAGCCCGCCATTTTCAAAACGCTCCCTGTAGTCGTTGTTGAATTCGTAACGGTGACGGTGGCGTTCTTTTATCTCCGTTTTTCCATAGCAACGCTCCATGGTCGTGCCGCCCTTTATATTGCACGGAAAGCTTCCGAGCCTCAGGGTTCCGCCCTTGTTTACGTCGTCGCTCTGCCCCGGCATAAAATCGATAACCTTATTCTCACAGCGCTCGTCAAACTCTCCCGAGTTGGCGTTTGGTATCCCCAAAACGTTTCTTGCGTACTCTATACACGCAATTTGCATTCCGAGGCATATCCCGAAAAACGGCTTGCCGTTTTCTCTCGCGAAGCGGACCGCCGCAATCATTCCCTCTATTCCGCGCCCGCCGAAGCCGCCCGGAACGATTATTCCGTCCGCGTCGGACAAGGCCTTCGCTACGGTTTTTTCGTTAAGGGTTTCGGAGTCCACCCACTTGATATTTACGTGAGCGTCGGTTTCGTAGCCCGCATGCTTCAGGGCTTCCGCAACCGACAGATACGCGTCGTGGAGCTTGACGTATTTACCGACCAACGCGATATTTACCGACTTGCTTCTGTTCTTTATGCGGGAGACGAGATTTTCCCATTCGGACAAATCGGGCTTACCGGAAGGTATTCCGAGCTCTCTTAAAACGACCGACGAGAAGTCGGATTTTTCCAGCATAAGAGGCGCTTCGTAGAGTATCGGAAGCGTCAGGTTTTCAATTACGCAATCGGTTTTAACGTTGCAGAATAAAGCAATTTTCCTGAAAATTTCCTCTTCTAGCGGTTCGTCCGCGCGGAGAACGATGATATTGGGATTGATGCCCATTCCCTGAAGCTCCTTAACGGAATGCTGCGTGGGTTTGGACTTGTGCTCGTCCGAGCCTTTTATATACGGAACGAGGGTTACGTGAATAAACAGACTGTTCTCCCGCCCGACCTCTAAGGATATCTGCCTTACAGCCTCTAAAAACGGCTGGGATTCGATGTCGCCTATCGTTCCGCCGATTTCGGTGATTACCACGTCGGCGGAGGTTTTCTTGCCGACCCTATATACGAACTCCTTGATTTCGTTCGTTACGTGCGGAATAACCTGCACCGTCGAGCCGAGATATTCCCCGCGGCGTTCCTTGTTGAGAACGTTCCAGTAAACTTTTCCGGTGGTTAAGTTGGAATACTTGTTGAGGTCTTCGTCTATGAACCGCTCGTAATGCCCTAAATCCAAATCGGTTTCCGCGCCGTCTTCGGTAACGTACACTTCGCCGTGCTGATAGGGGCTCATCGTGCCGGGGTCTACGTTTATGTACGGGTCCAATTTCTGTGCCGCGACTTTCAATCCGCGGGCTTTTAAAAGTCTTCCTAAAGACGCTGCGGTAATTCCTTTACCGAGCCCCGAGACCACACCGCCCGTAACAAAAATGTACTTCGTCATAAGTTCACCTCTTTCTTCTCGCATCTCATTCAATGTCCGGACACGGTTTGCACGGGCAAAGTGAGCGCAATTACTGCGTTAAGCTCGCTTGACGTAGCGCTGCTACGACTTCGACTCGCTTGCCTTGTACTTGCACTCATTTACTCCGTGCAAACTGCTCCGCACCGTGTGTTTCACATCACGGCGTGTTCAGATATTAAATGAGCTGCTTATTTTCAGTTATATCCTGTTTATCGCAGTATTTTAGATTACATTTTAGCAGAGCATTCCGTATTCGCACCCGACTTACAGTGCAATTTTCGCGAGGAAAATGCGTGCAAGTACAAGGCAAAGGAGCTGCCGCGTAGCAGCGCTACGCCAAGCGAGTTTAACGCGGTAATTGCGCGTATTTCTCCGCGAAAAACGGGTGAAAATACGGAATGATATGCGTTATCACTCAAATTCAACCGTTGCCGGCGGTTTGCTCGTTATATCGTAAAGCACGCGGTTGACGTGCGGAACCTCATTGACGATACGCGTCGATACTCTGTCCAAAAGCTCGAACGGTATCCTCGTCCAGTCGGCAGTCATAAAGTCGTCGGTTGTGACGGAACGGAGGGCAATCGCATAGTCGTAGCTTCTGCCGTCGCCCTTAACGCCCACCGAGCGCATATTCGTCAGTACGGCAAAGAACTGGTTCATAGTGCCCTCGAGCTTCGCCGCCGCCACCTCTTCGCGGAAAATGGCGTCCGCGTCTCTTAAAATATCCAGCTTGTCTTTGGTTATCTCTCCGATAATTCTTATGGCGAGACCGGGACCCGGAAAGGGCTGGCGCATGACGAGATAATCGGGAAGTCCGAGCTCTTTGCCGAGCGCTCTGACCTCGTCCTTAAAGAGCATTTTAAGAGGCTCTATTATCTCCTTGAAATCGACGTAATCGGGAAGTCCGCCTACGTTGTGGTGACTCTTTATCGTCGCCGCTTCACCTTTACCGGATTCTATTACGTCGGGGTAAATCGTTCCCTGCGCAAGATAATCGACGGCGCCTATCTTCTTGCCCTCTTCCTCGAAAACTCTTATGAACTCTTCCCCGATTATTTTGCGTTTTCTCTCGGGGTCGGAAACACCGCTAAGCGCCGATAAAAAGCGAGTTTCGGCATCCACTCTTATCAAATTGATATCCCATTTGGCGAAAGCCTGTTCCACTTCGTCGCCCTCGTTCTTTCTCAGAAGACCGTGGTCGACGAACACGCAGGTGAGCTGTTTACCTACCGCTTCGGCAAATAAAGCTGCGGCAACGGAGGAGTCCACGCCGCCCGATAACGCGAGCAGAACCTCCTTATCTCCCACCTTTTCTCTTATCTCTCTGACCGCGACTTTGGCGTAGCTTTCCATACTCCAGTCGCCCACCGCGCCGCACGCCTTATAGAGGAAATTCCTTATCATCGAAGTGCCGTTTTCGGTGTGGTTGACCTCGGGGTGGAACTGTACTCCGTAGAACCTTCTCTTCTCGTCCGCAATAGCTACGTTGGGACACTTGTCGGAATGAGCGACGAGAGAAAATCCGTCCGGTACCTTTTCCATATAATCGCCGTGGCTCATCCAGCTGACGCCCTCTTTCGGCAGTCCGTTGAAAACGGTGCAGCTATCATCGAAGTAGGTCGGCGTTTTGCCGTACTCCGCGCTCTTGTCGTTTGCGGCCTCTATGACCCGCCCGCCTAAGTGGTGGGCAATTAACTGACAGCCGTAGCAGATTCCGAGAATGGGAACACCCAGCTTAAACACCTCGTCGGACGGATGAGGCGAGCTCTCCTTATAAACGCTTTTGGGTCCGCCGGTAAAGATTATCCCTATCGGATTAAACTCTACTATTTCCGCAACGCTCATAGTATACGGCTTTACCTCACAGTAAACGCCGCATTCCCTGACCCTTCTTGCGATAAGCTGGTCGTACTGTCCGCCGAAATTCAATATTAAAACTTTTTGATTTGCCACTATACGGTTCTCCTTTTTTCCGATATCAAAAGTATTCTACCACTTTTCCATACCGGTATAAAAGCCTTGACAGTAATAAAGCTTATGTATTTTACTTTTTATTTTCCGCTGTCGCCGTAATTTGCCAGCACTCTTGCCGAAGGGTCGTTGACGTTGCAGCCTTCCCACTCCTTATTCGGCATCCAGAAATCCACAATCATTTCGCTCTGGTTGGGATAATATTTCTCGAACAGCTCTCTGTAAAGCAGAGACTCTTTGGTAAACGGAGTTGCGTGAGTGTATTTTACGCGTTTTTCCTCAAACTCCTCGTCGGTATACTTACTTTCGGCGTATTCCTTCAGATAATCAACCATGGAATGCCCCACCGCGTCGGAAAACGCCGCCTTTTCTCTCATGAGAATACTTTCGGGAAGATAGTCGCCCTCAAAAGCGCGTCTCAATAGATATTTGCCTTTTCCGTATTTGTTGAGCTTCATTTCCGGGTCGACGGACATCACGTATTTAACAAAATCCAAATCGCCGAACGGCACCCTGGCTTCCAGTGAGTTTACGGAAATACACCTGTCGGCTCTGAGAACGTCGTACATGTGAAGCTCTCTTATTCTCTTTTCCGATTCCTTCTGAAACGCCTCCGCGGACGGCGCGAAGTCGGTATATTTATAAC
>CAYXBO010000117.1:0-4593 GCA_964463195.1 uncultured Christensenellaceae bacterium
GTCTCAAGAATTGAGAAACGGCGGAATATGAAGAACGATTATATTGAATTTGAAAAAACGTGGCTGTCGCCTTATGCCGTAGCTTCGGATAAAAGCCGCGGAAGAGAGAGAGAGCTTGCAAGCGGTTGTGATTTGCGCACCGATTTTCAGCGCGACCGCGACCGCATAATACACTGTAAATCCTTCAGGCGTTTAAAGCATAAAACGCAGGTTTTTCTGTCGCCCACGGGAGACCATTACCGTACGAGACTTACGCATACCTTAGAGGTTACGCAGATTGCGAGAACCATTGCGAGAGCGCTCCGCTTAAACGAGGATTTGACCGAAGCAATAGCCCTCGGGCACGATTTGGGGCACACGCCGTTCGGTCATATCGGAGAGAAGGTATTAAACGAAATAAGCGGTCACTTCGAGCACAACGAGCAGAGCTTAAGGGTGGTGGAGAAGCTGGAGAACGACGGGCGCGGATTGAACCTCACGTTCGAGGTAAGGGACGGTATTCTCAACCATAAAACCTCCTGCACTCCTGCGACCCTCGAGGGTAAAATAGTCAATTTCGCAGACCGTATCGCTTACCTCAATCACGACATAGACGACGCAATAGAAGGCGGGGTTATAACCGAAAACGATTTGCCGAGGCACGTCGTCGAGGTTCTCGGAGGCAGTAAGGGAGAGCGCATCAATTCTTTGGTTAGGGATATCGTTAAGACTAGTTTGGGGAACCCGAAAGTCACTCAGTCTCAGGAATTTGCGGAGATTATGAACGAGCTTCGCCGCTTTATGTTCGAGCGCGTTTATTTCTCCGATATCGTTCTTACCGAAGAGCAGCGCGCTATAAAGCTGCTGGGATTTTTGTACGAGCACTTCGTGGCGCACCCCGAAGAAATTCCGTCTACGTATCTCATTCATACCGACGACCCGAAGGTTGCGGCTGTCGATTATATTGCTTCGATGTCGGATACATACGCCGTTGCCGTTGCAAAATCCGTGCTCATTCCGGATATGTGGGAGGGTTAAATGCAGGAAGATATTCTGACCCAACAATTGAATTCCGTTCAGCGGCAAGCCGTGGAAGATACCGAAGGGGCGGTTCTCGTTCTCGCGGGAGCGGGAAGCGGTAAAACTCGCGTTCTCACTCACCGTATCTGCCACATAATAAGAAGCGGTCTCGCTTACGGCTGGAATATCCTCGCCGTAACCTTTACCAATAAAGCCGCCGCCGAAATGAAAGAGAGAATTACGGCGATGCTCGGAGAGGACAATAACGTTTGGGTTTCCACAATCCACAGCTTCTGTACGAGCGTGCTCCGCAGATTTATAGATAAACTCGGTTATCAATCCAATTTTTCCATATACAGCGAGGCGGACAGGGAGCGGGTCGTAAAGCGCGTTCTCAGGGAAAAGCAGATAGAAAATCAGGACGACGAAATGTGCGAGGTTATATCGAGAGTTAAAAACGAGGATATAAAGCCCGCGCAATTCCTACGGATATTCGGCGAGGAGCAGGGGGAGCTGTTCTATGAGGTGTACGAGGCGTACGAGCGGTCGATGGCTGCCAATAACGCGCTCGATTTCGACGACCTTCTGCTTAAAACCCGCGAGTTATTCCAAAACCACCCCGACGCGTTGGAGTATTATCAGAACAAATTGAGATATATTCACGTGGACGAGTTTCAGGACACCAACGCCGTTCAGATGGAGCTGATAAGGCTTCTTGCCGCAAAGCACGGAAATCTGTTCGTCGTAGGTGACGATGACCAGAGTATTTACGGCTGGCGCGGGGCAAAAATCAGGAACATTCTCGACTTCGACAAGAATTATCCCGACGCAAAGGTTTATAAGCTGGAACAGAACTACCGTTCCACCCCGCAGATATTAAACGCCGCAAACAACGTTATAAAGCACAACAGGTCGCGCCACGAAAAAACGCTTTTTACCGAGAAAAACGCGGGCGCGAGAGTGGAATTTTATACCGCGTACAACGACAGACAGGAGGCGGATTTCGTAGTCGATACCATAAGCAGTCTGTGCCGTTACGAGGGATATTCCGCCAAGGATTTTGCAATACTTGTCAGAAACAACTCTCTGTCGAGACCGTTCGAGCAGCGGCTCTATTCCTCGAGAATGAGCTACAGGGTTTACGGCGGATTTAAGTTCTTCGACAGAAAGGAAGTGCTGGACGTGATGGCGTATCTCCGCATTTTAATAAATCCGAAAGATAACGAAGCCGTCGAGAGGATAATTAACGTTCCCAAAAGAGGGATAGGCGACACGACCGTCGAAAAGCTCGTCGAGGTCGCCAAGCGGCGCGGAGGTGACCTGTTCGGAGCGCTGGCAAGCGTTAGGGATTATAGCGAATTCAACGGAAAAACCGCGCAAAAACTGTCGGAATTTTATCAGCTTCTGTCAGGCTTGTTCGAGCTTCGTGACAAACCGCTTTACGAGCTCGTCAAAGGCGTGGTGGAAACGGTTGACTTTGAAAGCGCCTTGAAAAGCAGCAATAAAGAAGAGGATTACAACCGTTGGCTGAATATCGAAGAATTCGTAAATTACGTCAAGGAATATTCGGAAAAAACGCCCAATGCAAGTCTTACCGATTTCGTTTCCAGCTGTACGCTCGTGACGACCGGCGACGTGGATAACGGCGAATTCGTGACGGTTGCGACCATTCACGCAGTAAAGGGATTGGAGTTTCCTGTCGTTTTCGTCGCCGCATGCGAAGAGACTATTATTCCGTCCGCAATGGCTCTTAAGGAGTCGGAAGAAAACGGACTCGAGGAAGAACGCCGCCTTATGTACGTTGCGGTAACGCGCGCAAGAGAAAGACTTTATATCACCTCTGCGTCTCAACGCTTCCGTTTCGGGCGAGTGCAGGGGTCTATGCAGTCGAGGTTTATCGGAGAGGCTAAGGGCGGAGAGTTCTCGTCAAGAAAACCGCAGACCGAAGTTAAACGCTCTCAGTTTTCGGGAAGGCAAAAGGCGGACGACGCGTTCGTTTCAGGTATGCTCTCAAAGAATGAACAGCCTAAACCGAGAAACGACGGCGGAAAGGTGACTTCCGGCAAAAGAGTCAGCCACCCGAGATACGGCGAAGGTATAGTTCTCGTGGTGGACGGCGACACTGTAAGCGTACTGTTTAAGGAGCTGGGCGTTAAAAAATTCAGTCTGGCCGCCGCACCGTTGACGGTTTTATAAGGGGTAACGTTATGGAAAGAATGAAAGAACTGGTCGGGCTTTTAAACCGCTATGCGTACGAATATTATACGCTCGACGCGCCGACTGTTTCCGATAAGGAATACGACGCGCTCTACGACGAGCTCGTCGCTCTCGAAAAGGAAACGGGGACCGTTCTTTCCGATTCGCCGACCGTGAGAGTGGGCGGGGAAACTCTTAAAAGCTTTAATCAATACAAGCACAGGCAAAGGCTGTATTCCCTCGATAAATCGCAGACCAAAGAGGGAATAGAGGCGTTTGCCGAACGCTTGAAAAAAGCCTTCGGATTTTTGCCGGAGCTGACTGTTGAAAAGAAATTCGACGGCTTAACTTTATCCATAACCTACGACGGCGGAAAGCTTGTTTCCGCGGCAACCCGAGGCGACGGGGAAACCGGAGAGGACGTGACCGAGCAGATTAAAACCATAAGGACGGTGCCGCTGACCATTCCGTTTAAAGGTCTCGTCGAGGTGCAGGGCGAGGGGCTTATGCGCTTGTCGGAGCTCAAGAAGTATAACGAGAGGGAAGCCGTGCCGCTCAAAAACGCCCGCAACGGAGCCGCCGGAGCGATAAGGAATTTAAACCCTAAAGAGACGGCGAAGCGCTGTCTAGATTTCGTGGCGTATAACGTGGGATATTCTGAGAACATGCCCGCAAAAAAGCAGAGCGAGGTAAGAGAAAGACTTAAGGAATGGGGGTTCTATACAGATTCGTTTTTCGTCGTCGCGGACTGCGTGGAAGCCGTATATAAGGCGCTTGACGACATAGAAGAGAAGAGACCCACTCTCGATTTTCTTATCGACGGCGCGGTCATTAAAGTGGACGATTTGGCACTTCGCGACGAGGTGGGGTTTACCGAGAAATTCCCCCGCTGGGCGATTGCGTTTAAGTATAAAGCCGAAGAGACGACGACCGTTTTGGAGCGCGTCGAATGGCAGGTTTCGAGAACTGGAAAGCTCAATCCGCTTGCGGTGTTGACGCCCGTCGATTTAATGGGTGTAACTGTAAAAAGGGCTACCTTAAACAATATTTCGGATATCCAAAGGAAGGGGATTAAGGTCGGAGACAGGGTTTTTATAAGGAGAAGCAACGACGTTATTCCGGAGATTACGGGGGTTGCCGAAACTTACGATAATTCCCGAACGATAGAGCCGCCGAAGGTCTGTCCGCATTGCGGAAGTCCCGTGAAAGCGGAGGGAGTTTTCGTGTACTGCACAAATCCCGTAGGCTGCGCGCCGAGGGTTATTTCACAGCTTACGCATTTCGCGTCGAAGCCGTGCATGGATATCGAGGGGCTTTCGGATAAGACGGCGGAGCTTTTGTATAACGAGCTGGACGTAAAATACGCCGACGGGCTTTACGACCTCGATAAGGAACAGC
>CAYXBO010000118.1:0-4585 GCA_964463195.1 uncultured Christensenellaceae bacterium
CGCGGGGAACCTCTTTCCCCGCACCCCTTACTCATAATATCCCCTTATCGGGGTTAGGGAAGAGTGAAAAGTGAAAAGGTGAAACAGCAACCAACAAAGACGAAAGCCACGAACGGAAGCGATATAATCGCGGGTTCGTGGCTTTAACTTCGTCTTTTTTGGTTCTTTTTTCTTCGCAGAAAAAAGAACGAAGAATAAAAGAATTATCTACACTTTCAACTCATAAAATTTAGGTATGTTGGAAGAATTCTCGTACACGGTGGAAATCGAAGGCGGAAAGAGGCTTCGGGCGGAGGGCGTTAAGCGGATAATGGAATATTCTCCGGAAACGGTGGTTCTGAAAATAGGCAAAAAGCTTATGGAGATTTCGGGGGAAAATCTGGTCGTCGAAAAGGTGGACGGAGATATCGTCGTGATTTCGGGGAAAATTTCGGGGGTTTCGGATAAGTGAGAGATTTACTGCGCGTTAAAATCGAGGGCGGCGCGGGGGTTACGCTGAATATCCTTAAAAGAAACGGCGTTCCGTACTTTCGCGCAAAGTGCGGAAAGAATTGCGTTACCGTCGGTATAGAAAAGAAGCATTTTTCAAAAGCCGAGGAGGCTTTAACCGAAGCGGGAAGAAAATATGCGATAGAAGAGCGCAGCGGACTGCTGTATTTTATAAAGAGATTTCCGCTCCGGATAGGGGTTTTTATAGGGTTTATTCTGGCGATAGTTGCGGCGTCATATTATTCAAAATACGTTTTTTCCTTGGAACTTAAGTCAACGGAAATCGACGTCACGGAGATAACCGAGGTGCTGTCGGAGCACGGAGTTACATTCCCTGCCCGCGCGGAAAGCATAGACGAAAAAGCCATAGAACAGGCGCTTCTTTCCGTCGGCGGCGTATCTCATGCGACCGTGGCAGTAGACGGAACGCGGCTGAAGGTCACCGTGCTTTCGGAATTCAGACACGAGCCCATTATAGATATGAACAGCACCGCTTCGCTTGTCGCGAAAAGGGACGCGGTTATAACCCGTGTGGTTTGCACCTCGGGGACGGCTCTCGTCAAGGCGGGGGATATAGTGAGAGCGGGGGAGGTTCTGATTGCGCCGTACATAATTTTCGGGGCGGAAGAGGAGCAGACGACCGTCCCGACAGCAGCTCTCGGCGAGGTTTACGGCGAGGTTGTACGTCAGAAAAATATCATTCTTTCCGACGATACCGTCAGGGCTGTAAGGACGGGAAGAAGCGAAACCGTTGCCGCTGTAAGACTCGGAGCTTTAGAAAGTCAGGTCGCCGCACCAAGCTTCAATCAGTGGGAAAGGGAAACCGAAAGCGTGCTTTTGAGCGCCGCAATTCCGGTTTTTATAGATTACGTCACCTTCTACGAAACCGAAAACCAACCGGCAAAAGCCGTTTACTCCGAAGGCTTCAAGGAGGAAATTGCCGCAGGGCTCGAGAGCTTTAAAACCGAGCTTCCGAAGGGGGTGAAAGTTATCAATTCGTATTCTAAGATAAAAAGACTGGACAATTATACGGTTTTGGAGTTATACTATCACACAGAGGAATGCGTATATGAAAGTAAAAACGGTTGAAAAGCCGAAAAATCAAACGCCGCAAAAAATTACTGTCGAAAGTCCCAAAAAGGAATTCGTTATAAGACTCGTTTCCATTATTGCCACTTCTTTTCTGATGGCGATGCTGATTGAAATAGGGCGTTACGGTATATTTGAGTTCTTTACCAATTTAGGTTCTTTTATAGTTTGGATACAGATGCTGTGCGTAACTGGCATAATCTCCATGGTTTTGTCAACGATGCTCATTTATCTTACGATTTCCAAAAAGGACAGCGGACACTACGTTAAAAATCAGGTGAGAATTGCCTTGCTTGCTCTTGTCGTTACCTTTCTCCTGTCCATAATTTTCGCCGCGATTTTCAACAACGAGCTCATTATGCCGCTCGCGCTTTCCGGTCTTCTCATTTCCGCTTTGGTCGGAAGACGCTCCGCGCTTATCGTGAACGTTCTTTTAAATCAGGCGTTCTATCTTTCTTATATGTTGCAGTTCGGGTCCGATAAGCTCATGCAGACCTGCGCCGCGCTTTTGACCGGTATCGTCGGCGGAACCTTAATGATTCTGATTATGGGTAAATCCGCTTCCCGCATAAAATTCTTAGGCATGGGATTTTTGGTCGGACTTTTAATGTCCGTCATCGGTATGCTTTCTTCTGTAATCGGAGATTTGTACGACTGGCAGGGCGCTCTGATGTCCGGTCTTTGGTCGTTTCTTGCGACCTTCCTGTCCGTGGCTCTCTTCCTCGTTATAGTTCCGCTTTTCGAGATGGTGTTCAATACCGCGACCAACTTCAGACTGTACGAGCTTACGAGCTTCGACCAGCCGCTTCTGAAAAGGCTGTCGAAAGAAGCCCCCGGCACCTTCAACCACTGCCTCGTGGTTTCCAGTCTTTCCGAGCTCTGCGCAATAGCAATCGACGAAAATCCCACGCTCGTCAAGGCGTGCGGAATGTATCACGACGTGGGTAAGCTCGCGCACCCCGAATGCTTTATCGAAAATCAGAAGGGGGGAGAAAACCCGCACGACAAACTGATACCCGAGGTTTCGGTCAAGCTCATAACCGACCATGCGGCGTACGGTTACGAGCTCTGCAAGAAGAACAGACTTCCCGACATTATAGCCGAGGTCGCCCGTCAGCACCACGGAACAACTGCGGTCAACTATTTCTATTATAAGGTTAAGTCCATAACCGACGAAACCGTCAACAAAGAGAATTTTGTTTACGGCGGTCCCAAGCCCGCCTGTAAAGCCGCGGCAATCATTATGATTGTCGATACCGTCGAAGCTGCAACCCGCGCAAACGAAAACGGCTTCGAGAGTCTTGAGGAATATCAGAAGTTTATCCATATGCTTATAAAAGCCAAAGAAGAGGAGGGACAGTTCTCGGAATGCGATTTGACTATGTCGGAGCTCGACCGTATCGAAAAAACTCTTGCGGAGAGCGTTCCGAATATGTACCATAAGCGCATCAAATACGAGCAAGCCTGATAAATGATTGAAGTCTTTTGCGAAAAACACAGTGCAATTATTAAGTCCGCGGCGGAGAAGGTTCTCCGTCGTTTCGATATAGACGCTCATGACGTCGACGTGGAAATCGATTTTCTTTCTGACGACGAAATGAAAAGTCTCAATAAGGAAACCCGCGGCGTAGACGCCACGACAGACGTGCTGTCCTTTCAGTCGGCGGAATTTTCCCTGCCGTTTTTAAAAGAGGAATACGAAGACGTAAACCCCGAAACCGGAGCGGTTATTCTCGGTGAAATTTATATATCGGAGAATAAAGCCGCGGCGCAGGCTGAGGAGTACGGACATTCCTTCGAGAGGGAGCTCGCCTTTTTAACCTGTCACGGAATGCTGCACCTTTTGGGCTTCGACCACATGGAGCCCGAGGACGCGGAGGAAATGGAAGCTCTTCAGCGCGAGATACTCGGGGAGAGAAAAATAATCGCCGAGGAAAAGGATGCAGCCGGAAAAGACGAGCCGTTTAAGTTCGGAACTGTTGCGGTTCTCGGTCGTCCTAACGCCGGAAAATCCACCTTCGTCAACGCAGCGGTAGGGGAAAAGGTTTCTATCGTCAGCTGGAAGCCCCAAACCACCCGCAACAAAATTCTAGGGATTTATACCGGAAAAAACGCTCAGATTGTGTTTGCCGATACCCCCGGTTTGCACGCTCCTCAGAACAAGCTCGGGAAATTTATGATGCGCGGAGTTACCGCAGCTCTCGAAGAGGCTGACGCCGTTCTCTATTTTATCGACGCAGAAAAGGGTATGAAGGACGAGGACGCGGAAAATATAAAGCGTTATGCCGAAAAGCTTCCCGTAGTCGTTGCAGTCAACAAGGTGGACGCGGTGGAAAGACCGAAGGTCGCGGAAATACTGACCGTTTTAAACGGACTTCCGATAAAGGACGCTGTGCCGGTTTCCGCCCTTAAGTCGAAAAACGTCGACGTTGCCGTAAAAACCCTTATCGGCTTGCTTCCCGTGGGGGAAAAGGTTTTCGACGACGACGAATATACTACCCGCGATATGCGGTTTACCGTGTGCGAGATAGTCAGAGAAAAGGCTCTCCGTCTTTTAGATAAGGAAATTCCTTACGGCATCGGAGTGGAAGTCAATAAATACGAGGTCAAAGATAACGGCGTTATCGAAATCGACGCCGACGTTATAGTCGAAAAACAGAACCATAAGGCTATCGTTCTCGGTAAGGGCGGTTCCATGATAAAGAAAATAGCAACCTACGCTCGGCAGGATTTGGAGAATATAACCGGCTGTAAGATATTTATCACGCTTTGGGTGCGTGTCAGGGATTCCTGGAGGGACAGCGACGCCATCCTCGGTGAGCTCGGGTATACGAAGAAGGCGGAAGATTTGTAAGTTTATTGTACTTTTTGTTTCGCGACAAAATACACCAATCACTTGCAAATCCGAATACGATTTTATCGGCAGATTTCGCATTATACTGCGTTAAAGCTCTTGCCAAGCCATCTATGGATTGTCTGCGCGCTTTGCCTTGTATACTATCGAAAT
>CAYXBO010000119.1:0-4540 GCA_964463195.1 uncultured Christensenellaceae bacterium
ATAATTTTACGGGCAACCTCGCGGACTATACGCCCGAACCGTCGCTTTTAACGTGCGATTAGCACGCTTGGCGCTCCGTTTCAACCGTCTATCCTCGCGATTTGCGCCGTAAAAGGTTGAACTGTTTGTCGGTAATTTAACCGATTACAAAAGACAAAAGCAAAATACCGTGTCTTAAGACACGGTATTTTTTTGCGGTGTTAAGAGACAAAAACAGTCAAAATCCGCCGTTTTGCGAGTGATAAGTTCTGTTATCATATAACCGTTATGGGTAGAGTAATAGTTATTACCTCCGGCAAGGGAGGAGTAGGAAAAACCACGGCAACGGCGTATATCGGTATGGCAATCGCTCGCACGAAGCGCGTGGTTCTGGTAGACGCGGACATAGGTCTTAACAATCTCGACGTTGCAATGGGCGTGGAAAACAACGTAGTGTACGATTTGGGAGACGTCATAGACGGCAGAGCAAGGCTATCTCAGGCGCTTATCCGCGACGCTCTGCTTCCCAATCTCTATATACTTGCTTCAAGTAAGCTTCTTCCGGAAGGCTCGGTCACTTCGGCAATTCTTAAAAGAGTGGTGGACGAGCTGCGCCAATCCTTCGATTACGTACTGATAGACTGTCCTGCTGGGATAGAAAACGGCTTCCACAGAGCGGTATCCGTTGCCGACGAAGCAATAGTCGTAACCACGCCGCACATAAGCGCGGTAAGGGATGCGGACAAGGTGCTGACGTTATTGCATTCCTACGACGTTAAACTGTTGGGACTGGTCGTCAGCAGAATTAAAGAGGAGCAGATAAACAAAGGGCGAATGATGTCACCGGAGGACATATCGCGGCTTTTGCGAGTAGCCGTTCTCGGAGCGGTCGAAGACGACGACAAGCTTATGGTGGTTCAGATGCTCGGGCGGATAGAAGTGGAAACCAAAGCCGTGCGCGCCTACCGCCGTATCGCCGAGAAAATCCTTCCGCCCGTTGAAGAGGAGAGCTCGGAGCCCTGGTATTCAAGACTTTGGAGCAGGTTGAAAAACGCATGAGAACCTGTAAAGAGAACGCGCTGTTCCGCTTGAAAAAGGTGTTGCTTGAGGATAAACTCGCAATTGACGCGACGGGTTACGAGATGCTCCGCGCGGATTTGACGCGGGTATTCAATACATATTTCGAGTACGAACCGAAAAATCTTGAAATAGCTTTAGACGTTGACAATACGGGTGTTTTGCGCCTCGGGATAAGCTTGGCTGCGGAGCGCAGTTTGCCTGTAAACAGCATTAAAAAGTAGCTATAGCTACATAAATCGCGCTTTTTCGATGGGATAATATAAAAGGAGGTTTTCGGGATTGAAAGCCTCTTTTTGCTTGATAAAACCGCTTTATAATGTTATTATGTAAATAAAGGGGAAGCGGAGGATTTATGTATAAAGAGCTTGAAAAAGGATTGTACTACGTCGGCGTTGACGATATGAACGTTGACCTGTTTGAAGGCATGTATCCCGTTCCGGACGGAATGGCATATAACTCATACTTAATCGTTGACGAAAAAATTGCGGTCACCGACACCTCGGACGGAGCGTTCGTAGAGGAGTGGCTCGGAAATATAGACGAGGTTCTTAAGGGAAGAGCTCCCGATTATCTCATCGTTCACCATATGGAGCCCGACCATTCGGCTGGAGTTCTTGCATTTTCGGAGAAGTATCCTTCCGCAAAAATTGTGGGAAATACCAAAACCTTCGGTATGCTTGCAAACTTTTTCGGAAAAGATAAAACCTTCAACGCGTTGGTTGTTAAAGAGGGCGACGTTCTCGACCTCGGACAAAGACAGCTTACGTTCGTGTTCGCTCCCATGGTTCACTGGCCGGAGGTCATGCTTTCCTACGACGCCACGAGCGGCACGCTGTTTTCTGCGGACGCGTTCGGAAAATTCGGCGCGTTAAACGCAACCGATGACGAGGGCTGGGCTTGCGAGGCAAGGCGCTACTATTTCGGAATAGTCGGCAAATACGGGGTGCAGGTTCAGATGCTCCTCAAAAAGCTTGCGGGTAAAGAGGTAAATAGAATCTGTCCGCTGCACGGACCCGTCCTCGACAAGGATTTAGCGTACTATATTTCCCTGTACGACACCTGGTCGTCCTATAAACCCGAGGCAAAGGGCGTAACTGTTGCCTACACTTCGGTTTACGGTCATACCGCCGCGGCAGCAAAGCTCCTTGCCGAAAAGCTGACTGCAAAAGGCGTAAAAGCCGCTCTCTTCGACCTTGCGCGCGATATGATGTCCGAAGCCGTCGAAGACGCTTTCAAATACGACCGTATCGTGTTTGCCACGACCACTTACAATGGAACGGTGTTTCCGTTTATGCAAACCTTTATCGACGCGTTAAAGGAGCGCAATTATCAGAACCGTTTCGTAGGAATTATCGAAAACGGCAGCTGGTCTCCGAACGCCGCGCGCGTTATTAAATCCGAGCTCGAAGGGTGCAAAAACCTTACCTTCGCCGAGACGGAAGTTAAAATTCTCGGCGCTTTAAACTCCGAGTCTGAAGCGTCACTTGACGCACTCGCGGCAGAACTCTCAAAATAACGGTTATATTACCGTAAATAAATAATAACAGGAGGACAAAATAGTATGAAGTATATTTGCGATATCTGCGGTTACGTTTACGACGAAGCGGTTGGCGACCCCGATAACGGAATTGCCGTAGGGACTGCCTGGGCTGACGTTCCCGAGGATTTCCTTTGCCCCCTTTGCGGAGTCGGCAAAGACGAGTTTTCGGCGGAATAACTCTCGACGGAAAACAAGCGAAACGGAAAGCTCCCGAAAACTATTCGGGAGCTTTTTGTTATCCTTAAAGGAAAATTTAAGAAATTCTTAAAGATTTCCGCACGGAAAAAGGTATAATTAGTACGGAGGTATCTATGAAATACAATTGTCTTATCGTCGACGACGAAAAAGCGCTTGCGGACAGCACGGCGGAATACTTTAATCTATTTGGCGTAAATTCGGTTGCCGTTTACGGCGTGGACGGGTGCCGAAGCTTTTTTCGGGAAAATACTGCGGAGCTTATTCTGCTCGATATAAATTTAAGGGACGGCAGCGGCTTCGATTTATGCAGGGAGCTAAGGGAAACGACGAATATTCCGATACTGTTTATTTCCGCACGTACTAGCGACGATGATAAAATAGTTGCATTGAACATAGGCGGCGACGATTATATTCAGAAGCCTTATTCGCTCGGCGTTCTTCTTGCCAAAGTGAAAGCCGTATTAAAGAGGTTCGGGAAAGCGGCGCCAGCAGGCTATTCGGACGGATATTTAGAGGTCAACTTTGCGTCGAAGCAGGTTAAAGTAAACGGCAGCGCGGTAAAGCTTACCGCTCTCGAATTCAGGTTGCTTTCCTATCTCATGGAAAACGAGGGCAAGGTGATATCGAAAAAAGAGCTGTTCGAGAGGGTGTGGGAGGATAAATTCACAGGAGACGGAACTCTCAACGTTCATATCAGAAGACTGCGCGAAGCCGTAGAGTTAAATCCGGGCGAGCCGAAATATATCGTTACCGTCTGGGGCGACGGCTACAGATTTACGGGACGGAAGGAATGAAAAGACAAATACTTTTAATCGGCTTTATCCTCGTGCTGATAGCCGAAATAATCACTCTTATCGTTTTTGCCGTTCAGACGCCTGACTTTTCGCAGGACGCAGTTGCCGTAAACGAAGTCCTTCTTTCGGTGACGGAAGATTTTAACGCTATGGAGGGGCATAATAATAAAACCGCTCTCGACTACGTTGTTCTGGACGGAAGCGGAAATATTCTCTATAAAACCAAGTCGGGGCTTTCCGAAAGCTTGAACGCGGCGATAACCCACAGAGATACCGTTCTTGATATTACGGTGGACGGAGCAACGGTCGGTAAGGTCATAATTTATAACGAAGGAGCGCTCACGCTTCAATCGGAGAAGCAAACTGCAATCACCGTGCTTGCGGTTGCAATAGTGTTAAACGGAGCAATATGCTTAGGTTATGCCGTCTATATACACTTTACCGTGATAAGACCGTTCCGGAAGCTCAAGAGCTTTGCCGAGCGGGTTGCCGGCGGAAATTTAGAGGTGCCGCTCGAGATGGACAGGCAGAACGTTTTCGGAGCGTTCACCGAGAGCTTCGATATTATGCGCACGGAGCTCAAAAAAGCCCGTATTGCCGAAGCGCAGGCGAATGCCGATAAAAAAGAGCTGGTCGCCAAGCTATCTCACGATATCAAAACGCCGGTTGCAAGCATTAAAGCCGTTTCCGAGGTCGGACTGACGGTTGCGGATAACGGGAATGATAAAGCCAACTATACTGAAATCATAGCAAAAGCCGACCTGATAAATACGCTCGTTACCAATCTGTTTACGGCGACTCTCGAGGAATTGCAGCAGCTTACCGTAGCCCCGCGGGACATAGAGAGCGGAAGGGTAAAAACCTTTCTTGAAAACTCCGACTACCTTAACCGCGCAAATATTCCCGACGTTCCCGAATGTCTGGTGTACGCCGACGGCCTGAGGCTTCA
>CAYXBO010000120.1:0-4528 GCA_964463195.1 uncultured Christensenellaceae bacterium
CCTCTCTCCACCACTAAAATACCTTGACTTTTGTCAAGGTATTTTAGCATATATGGCAAACGGAGATTAGTGACAGCTTTTCACTATTTGCCTGAAAAAATTGTAAATATCTATTGATTTCAGCTAAATCGTATGCTACTATACTCTATTCTGAACTTAAGGAGTTAAGAAAATGTGCGATTTTTCAAAAGCAAGCGAGACTGAGAAATACTTTAAAAATGTTATAAATGTGTTAGAAGACAGCAAAATCATATATATATTTAGCAATGCACCCTTTTGGTTTATAGACAAACACATTACTTATATGCAAGATGAACCACTATACATTGCATTTGATAACGGTCGGTGTCTGGTTATAGAATATTACGAAATTAACAAGTTGACCGTTGAATACAGAGAAATGACAGAATACGAGTGCAATATTTTAGAAAAATCAGACATAAAAGATTTATTTAACCGTACAACAAAAATATACTATGGTCATAATTCAGAGCATATTGAAACATCTGAATTATCATACGATAAATTAGAAAAAATCGAATTAAAAAGTGTAACGGAGGAATATTCCGCATGGATAAACGGAAGGATGAAGGACGGAATTAAGCCAACAAAAGAAACGTTTAACGAAATAAAATTCATTATGAAAAACGGGAAAAGCTTTTCGATTTGCGCCGATGATGCAGAAAGTGACGGATACAGTTTAATTTGGTCAGATGATGCAAAAATATCGGTGTAAATTTTTCTGTTAAAATTATGGCAATTGTTTGTAAAATGAAAGTAATCTGAGGTAGCTTCGGATTGACTTTTTATTTCTACCGCACTTCTCCATTTTGTTATAAAGAATTTTATTTATAATTCGGTTGAATTTTACCTTTATTTTTGGTATATTGCAGATATGAAAATCGGAGGAATATTATGCCGTTTGATTACAAAAAAGAATATAAAGAGTTTTATTTACCTAAAAACTCCCCTTCTATCGTGACTGTTCCCAAAATGAATTATATTGCGGTAAGAGGCAAAGGCGACCCTAACGAGGAAAACAGCGACTATAAAAAGTCTATCGGGCTTTTGTATGCGATTGCGTTTACAATTAAAATGAGCTATAAAGGAAGCTACAAAATCGACGGTTATTTCGATTACGTAGTACCGCCGCTGGAAGGCTTTTGGTGGCAGGATAACTCAACAGGTATCGATTACGCTCATAAAGAGGATTTCAATTTTATCTCGATAATACGCTTGCCTGATTTTGTAACGAAAGCCGATTTCGATTGGGCAATTGCAGAGGCGACAAATAAGAAAAAAACCGACTTTTCATCCGTCGAATTTTTAGAGTACGATGAGGGTTTATGCGTTCAGTGCATGCATATCGGCTCTTACGATAACGAACCGGAAACAATCGCTCTTATGCATGATTTTATAAAAGCACACGGATACGAATCAAATATAACGAATTACCGCTATCACCACGAAATATATCTTAGTGACCCGCGAAAATGCGATGTTTCCAAATTGAAAACTGTTATCCGTCACCCTATAAGAAAGATATAAATTCTTCAGTATGCGCTTGAGAAATTATCACGTTTTTGTTATTATTTAAATATGAAAAATCTTTCCGAAATGACGCTTGAAGAACTTTGGGAATTGTTTCCTATTATTCTTACGGAACACAAATCTTATTGGGCGAATTGGTATCGGGAAGAAGTTTCGATATTAAAAAATCTCCTTCCTCCTGAGTTGGAATATCACCACATAGGAAGCACGGCTATAAATCATATCTGGGCTAAACCGATTATCGATATTTTAATAATCGTAAATTCCGACAAACAACTGAAAGATACTGCCGATACTCTACGGAAAAACGGATATATAATTATGTCTGCAAGCGATAAACGTATATCCTTGAATAAGGGTTACACCGAAAACGGCTTTGCCGAAAAGGTATTTCATTTACACCTAAGACTTGAAAACGATAAAGACGAGATATACTTCAGAGATTACCTGAACAGCCACTATGAAATTGCTAAAGAATATGAAGAAATGAAATTGCGGCTTTGGAAAAAGTACGAACACGACAGAGACGCCTATACAAACGCTAAAAGCCAATTTGTAAAGAAGTATACGGAATTGGCTAAACAAAATTTGTCTTAGGCTTATAGCTCCTTGATATGATAAAATAAATCTATGTGGAAATGGTTTAAAATCGTAAAAAATCAATATTTCGGATTTTGGTTATTGGGATTGCTTCTGTTTGCAATTCAGGAGCTTCCGTATATGATTATGCCGCTTATACCGCTTGAGGCAAATCCCGTAATGGAAATGCCCACAAATTCCGTATTTTTAGACGTTTGCGAAAAGATTTTCGGCGTGTTAAGCGTTGCAGTAATGGTTCTTATTGTCAATAAAGATAACAAGTTCTTTTCCGTAAAAACAAAAAGCGAAATCGCATTCTTTTCCGTGGCGGTCGGCTTAATCTGTCTTAACTTTATCGGCTGGATACTGTATTTTTGCGGTTTCCAAAGCGTTGCTGTAATGATAACGTTTATTTTCGTTTTACCACCCTTGTACTATCTGTTTATAGGCTTATGGCGAAAGAATTATTTTCTGGTAGCAGTTGCCGGTATCTTTTTCGTTATTCACCTCTCAAACGCTTGTGTAAATTTGCTATAAAAAGCGTATTGTTCACCTGCGGCTTTATCAACAATTCCCCCGCTATAATGCGCTGTAAAGCGCGGCAAAACCGTTGACACAAAAACGTATTCCCTTATGAAGAAATAGGCGCTCTACTATATATAATTTATAATATATTATAGTTTTCCTTATAAATAGGCGACCAAGTGTTTTGATTTTAAATACGCACTTCGGCTGGCGCGCCAATCGGTAAAAAAATTTATCGACAAGTTTTGACATTTTATGAAATCATATTGAAATATTTTTTAAGATATGTTACACTACCCAAGGTGTGCGCCCAAACCGATATTTTAGGTCACAGTATACACGGACGCACTGAATAAAGGAGGTTACTATGGAACATTGTACTGCGTGCGGAACGCCGGAACAGCTCGAAAAGCTGAAAGCCGTGATTGAAAGCTCGCGAAACACTCCCGGTTGTCTTATGCACATTCTGCAGGAAGCCCAAGCGATTTACGGCTTTCTCCCTATCGAAGTGCAAAAAGTGATAGCCGAGGATTTGGGAATTTCTCTGTCTGAAGTGTATGGAGTCGTGACGTTCTACTCTCAGTTCTCATTAAAACCCAAGGGCAAAAACCGTATCAGCGTTTGCCTGGGAACCGCGTGCTATGTTAAAGGTTCGGATAAAATACTTACCGAGATTGAAAAGGAACTCGGCATCAAATGCGGCGAATGCACCGAAGACGGTTTGTTCTCCGTCGACAGCTGCCGTTGCGTAGGTGCGTGCGGACTTGCTCCTGTCGTTATGATTAACGAAGACGTTTACGGCAAGCTCACTCCGGAAATGGTTAAAGGTATACTCGACTCTTACAGGGAGGCTAGCAAATGACTATTAAAGAATTAGACGCCATCAGACAGGCAAAAAAAGACCTTATCGAGGTTCGCCGCGTCGTTAAAGAACAAGGCGAAAAACTTGCAAAAAAAACCGGTTACCGCAAACAGGTTCTCGTCTGCGGCGGAACGGGCTGTACTTCCTCACATTCTATGAAGGTTATCGAGCAGCTCGAAAAATCGCTTGAAGAACTTAAATTAAAAGACGTTCTCGTCGTCAAAACCGGCTGCTTCGGACTCTGCTCTTTGGGACCGATAATGATTGTTTATCCGGAAGGCGCTTTCTACGCGCAGATGACGCCCGAACACGTAAAAACTGTTGCCGAAAAACACTTGATTGAAGGCGGCGAAATCGTCAAAGACCTCCTTTATCAAGGCACAGTTATGGAAAACGGAGACGTTATTCCTTTCGCGGAAACCCCCTTCTACAAAAAACAATTGCGTATCGCCCTTCGCAACTGCGGCGTAATCGCTCCCGAATGTATCGAGGAAGCAATTGCAGCCGGCGACTACGAAGCTCTTGAGAAAGTTCTTACTTCCATGACCCCCGACGACGTAATCAACGAAATGCTTGCGTCCGGTCTTCGCGGAAGAGGCGGCGCAGGCTTCCCGACCGGAAGAAAATGGGCGTTTGCCAAAGCTTCGCAAAGCGACGTCAAATACGTTTGCTGTAACGCCGACGAAGGCGACCCGGGCGCGTTTATGGACCGCTCCGTTCTCGAAGGCGACCCCCACTGCGTACTCGAAGCAATGACCATAGCAGGTTATGCAATCGGCGCGCATCAGGGCTTTATCTACGTCCGCGCCGAATACCCTATTGCTGTTCAGCGCTTAAAGATTGCTCTTAAACAAGCCAAAGAATGCGGCTTGCTCGGAAAAAACATTTTGGGTTCCGGATTTGATTTCGATATCGAAATCCGTCTCGGCGCCGGCGCATTTGTCTGCGGCGAGGAAACCGCGCTTATGGCGTCCATCGAAGGACACCGCGGCGAGCCCCGTCCCCGTCCTC
>CAYXBO010000121.1:0-4515 GCA_964463195.1 uncultured Christensenellaceae bacterium
TTGAGAGGTCCGTAAACAAAATAGAATTTATCTGTTTTCGCAACGGACGCAACGAATTACCGCAGGAAGCCTTCCTTTCGTCCGACGACAACATCCCATTCGTCGGCACTTGACGCAATTCGTTTACTCTGCGATTTCATATTAGCATTTCGACTGTTTTCTTGTCAAACGTTTTTTCCCGAACTTTTTCCGTATGGCGGATATTGCGAAGCCGTGAAGATTTACCTGCCCGCAGACCTCGAGAAGAAGAATATAGAACAGCGCTCCGGCAGCTGCCGAAAAGACCACCGAAAAGATGCCGATAACTTCTTTAAGAAGCCCGTCGAGAGAGTACGCGAAAAATGCCGACGGAGCGATAAAAAGCAACACCAGAACCGAAGTTTTTACAAAATCTGCGGTCAGTCCCGTCCTCTTGCGGAGTACGATAAAGTTGGTTATGATACTCACTAAAAGGGAAGAAAGTGTAGCTACGACTACAGAATATATGCCTAAATAGGGCGGAAGGACGATTATGAGCGTTCCGGAAACCACGCTTGAGAGGGCGAAGCTTACAAAGCTTTGCTTTTCCATACCGACGGAGTTTATGGACGATGCGAGCAGCTGGTTTATCGCCATTGGAAGCATGGTTATTGCGGCAAACCTGAGATACGCTCCGGATTCGTAATCGTTATATAAAAGCATGGTCAGACGGTCGCCGAGCGCGACGTATACGGCGACGAAAATTCCCGAAACGAGAAGAGAAAACTTTATGCCTTGCTGAACGTGGTTGTTTAAGGAGCGGCAGTCGCCGGAAACTCCCGAGGCGGCGATTTCCGGAATGAGAACTATTGCGACGGAGGAAATGAGGGCGTTGGGCGCAAAGAGGAGGGGGTTTGCCATGCCGGTTATTCTTCCGAAAGCGGCGGTCGCCTCCGTTGCCGCCATACCGCTTGCGACCAGTCTTAAGGGGAGAACTATTGCAAGGAGAGTGCCCGCCAGTCCGTTTAAGACGCGCATTGCGGTGAGCGGGATTGAGGGGATGAGGATTTCTTTTATGGAGGAAATTCCTTTGAGCCGCCCCTTCTTCAGGAAGAACAGCGTAAAGAGCACTATAACTACCGCAAGGTCGGATACGAGGAAGGCGATGGCAATTCCTTTTTCGTCGGAGACGCCCGCGAAAATTCCCGAAACGAGAAGAGCCGTAAAGACTATGCGGAGAATTTCCTCTATGGTTTCCGTAATGGAATAGGCGGTGAATTCCTTTTTGCCCCAGAACCACGAGCGGATGATGCTGTAAACCGTCGTCGATATCAGGGCGGGACACATTATGATAAAGAGCGGCACCGCGCGTGAGTCCGAAAAGAGAACCTCCAGCTTGTCCCGAATGAGAAGCAGCACTCCTACGGTAGACAGAGATATGATAATTCCGAGGAATAAAGAGGAGGAAACTAGTCTGTCGGTTCTTTTTCCGCCGTCGACCGCCTCGTTTTCGGCGATTTTACGGGAGAGAACCTGCGGAATTCCCGATGCGGACAGGGAGGCGAAGAGATAGAACACGGACAGGCTTATCTGATAGAGACCGATGACTTCCGCGCCGACGTAGCGCGACAGGAAAATCTTGAAGATAAAGGAGAGAAGGCGGGTAAAGACCGAAAACACCGTGACGGTGGTTACCGCTTTGACGATTTTAGTATTAGCCATAGTTTCAATGTATTTTGCGGGGGCAAAAATTATACTTGTTAAAGGTTGTATTTTATAGTATAATAATTAAATTAAATTCAGAATTTAGTGAGGAATAATGAACGAAGAAAGAAACAAGGCTACGGACGGACGCGGAGGAATGCGTTCGGAGAGAAACCGAGGAAAAAGGGATTTTAAAGGGAAGGATAAGGGCGCGCCGTCTGCGCATAAAAAGAAGAACGCGGCGGATAAACCTGCCGTTCCCAATAGAAGTGCTGCGGAAAAGCCCCGTGACAAGTCCCGCGGAATAAGCGGAAAGAAACAGGAAAACGCTAAAAAATCTCAGAACAACGCCAAAAACAGGCGTGATAACGGCAAAAATCTGCGCATTATCTTTTTGGGCGGAATAGGCGAAATCGGCAAGAACATGACGGCGCTCGAGTACGGCGACGACGTAATGGTCATCGACGCGGGGATGTGCTTCCCGACTCTCGAGGAGATGCCGGGTATCGATTACGTCATCCCCGACTACAACTATCTCGTCGAAAACAGGAAAAAGGTTAAAGGTATTGCCATAACCCACGGACACGAGGACCATATAGGCGCGATGCCGTATTTTATGAAGGATTTCGACGTTCCGGTATACGCGTCGCGGTTTACGCTTGCAATCGTTTCCAACAAGCTGAAGGAAACGGAGCTTAATCTCAAAGCCGCCGAATCAAGAATGAAAGCCGTTGTCGGCGGGGATATTGTAAAAATCGGTTGTTTTTCGGTGGAATTCGTACCGGTTACGCACTCCACGGCGGGAGCGTTCGCTTTAAAAATCGACACGCCGCGCGGGGTGATATTCCACACCGGCGACTTCAAGATAGATTACACTCCGGTAGACGGCAGAAAGACGGACCTTGCGCGTATTGCCGAAATCGGGAGAGAGGGCGTCAAGCTTCTCATGATGGATTCTACGAACGCCGAGAGACAGGGTTATTCCATGAGCGAAAAGAACGTTGGGGCAACCCTCGACACTCTCTTTTCCCAGAACGTGGGAAGAAGAATAATCGTCGCGACCTTTGCTTCCAACATTCACCGCGTGCAGCAGATAATGAACTGCGCGGCAAAATACGGCAGGCGGGTGGCGTTTTCGGGGCGTTCCATGATAAATATTGCGGAAATTGCCCGTGAGATTAAGGAAATTAAGTACGACCCCGATATCGTCGTGGATATAGAGCGCTCCGATAAAATCCCGTACGACAAAATGTGTATTATCTGCACCGGTTCGCAGGGGGAACCGATGTCCGCTCTGCGGCGCATGGCGACGGGAGATTTCAAAAAGGTCAAAATCTGCGACACCGACACCATAATTCTTTCGTCGAGCCCCATTCCCGGCAACGAAAAGCCCATATTCAACGTTATAAACAGGCTCTGTCAGATGGGCGCCAGAGTGATTTACCAGTCGCTCGAGCAGGTTCACGTATCGGGGCACGCCTTCAGAGAGGAGCTGAAGATGATGTTCTCATTGGTAAATCCCACCTATTTTCTGCCGGTTCACGGCGAATACCGCCACCTTCTCCAATCGTCGGAGCTGGTGCAGTCTTTAGGGTTTAAGCGGGAAAACGTGCTGCTTCCCGAGCTCGGCGGAGTAATAGAGCTTGACGGAAGGGGCAATATAAAGCGCGGCGTAAACATCAAATCCGGCAGCGTTCTTATCGACGGCAGCCGTCTTTCGGAGTGGGACGAAGAGGTTATGTCCGACAGAAAGAAGCTGTCGGGCGACGGCGTAATAGTCGCTCTGGTCACAATCGATTACGAGGACGGAATGAGAACGCTCGACTGCGAACTGACAATCAAAGGAATGACGGGCGTTGACGACGTTGCTAAAATGGTAAAGAAAGAGGTTATGCGGGTTATAACTCAGGGAGAGTGGCTGGAGAAATCCGACGACCAGCGAAAAGCCGACGTCGGTAAAGCCATAAGAAAGCTCCTCTTAAATAACGTCAAAAAGCGTCCGATGATTTTGCCGATTATCGTGGAATAATAAGGAGGCATTATGCTTTACGATAAAAAAAGGGTTCTTATTTTCAACAACGCCGCAAGCGCCGAGGCGAGCTTTGCCATTAAAGAGAAGCTCGCGGAAGAAAAAGAGGTTCTGCCGATAATAATAGGGCAGCACGAGCTGAGAGGCGTAATTCAGAATTTTCTTGCCGAAAAGATGTTCGGCGACTATTCGTCCGTAAGAAGCTGGTGGCGGCGCGGTAAGCAGAAGCTTACGGCACGTCATATCGACAGAAAGGAATTCAAGGAAGTAAAATACAATCCGGAAATTCTTGCGCACAAGAAGATGAAGAACATCTTCGTGCGTTACAACCCCGAGCTCGTGGTTTGCATGTGCCTTAAATCCATAATGCCCGCCTTGGCTGTCCGAAAGCTCACGGGAGCTAAAACCCGCGTTGCCGTAACCATCTGCGACTACGTCCTCGATAAGCGTTGGGTGCACCCCGAGATAGACTTCTATACCGTCCCCAACCTTTCCATAAAAGGCGAGATAATGCAGCTCGGAATTCCCGAAGAGAAAATAGAAATATGTCCCATTCCGATAAGGAAGCATTATATTGACGACGTGGACAAGGCGGAGGCGAACCGCTCCCTGGGCTTGGACCCGTCGATACCGACCGTTCTTCTGGTGGCAACCGGAAGCTTCAACCTCAAGATGAGACAGCTCGTCAAATATCTCAAGGAAGAAAAGGTTAAAATGAATATTCTGGTTGCTTGCGGCTACGACCGCAATTTGTTAAAGGATATACAGATGCTTTCCAACCTTAATATAATAGGTAGGAACGAAGGTCTCGATATGAACCTTGC
>CAYXBO010000122.1:0-4503 GCA_964463195.1 uncultured Christensenellaceae bacterium
ACGGCGTTATAAAAATCGAAATGCACTTCCTTCCGGACGTCTACGTTCCCTGCGAGGTCTGCCACGAAAAACGCTATAACCGCGAAACCCTTGAGGTAAAATACAAAGGCAAATCCATATTCGACGTCCTCGATATGACCGTTGACGAAGCCACGGATTTCTTCGCAAATATTCCGCAGATATACAACAAAATCAAAGTGCTGAAGGACGTCGGCTTGGGCTATATCAAGCTCGGACAGCCCTCGACGACTTTATCCGGCGGCGAAGCCCAAAGAATAAAGCTCGCGACGGAGCTTGCAAGGCGTAGCACCGGAAAAACCGTCTATATACTCGACGAACCTACCACGGGTCTCCACGTCGCCGACGTTGAAAAGCTTGTGGGCATACTTTCCAGACTCGTCCAGGGCGGGAACACCGTAATAGTAATCGAACACAACCTCGACGTAATAAAAATCGCCGACCATATCGTGGACCTCGGACCCGAAGGCGGCGACGGCGGCGGAACTCTGATTGCCGCAGGTACACCCGAAGAAATCGCCGCATGCGAAAAGAGCTTCACGGGGCAGTATCTCAAAAAGTATCTTGTTTAGCCCCGCCCGTGCTCCGTCATTGCGCGGAGCATAAGGATATTATATTAAAGCACTGGATTGCTTCGACTTAAAGTCTCGCAATGACGATAGAACCGGCTGTTGTAGACCGTCATTGCGAGGAACGAAGTGACGCGGCAATCCAGCCCCGCCGTGCTCCGTCATTGCGAGGCGAAGCCGAAGCAATCCAGAATTCAAATAAAAATCCTCCTCAAAAATTTCCTTCACAATATTGTCAAAAACTGTGAACGGCAAAAGGGTTGACGGATTGATTTCAGAAGTTTAGAATATATATGTATAGTTGGCGGAATATGCCTGATGAAAAGATAAAATAGCTCTATGAAGAAACTGACGAAATTAAAAACTACAATAATTACGTTATGCACCGTTGTTTGCGCGGTTCTTTTGGGACTGTCCGTTTCTTTGTCCGGAGGACAAGGGGCTAACGCTTATATGACAAGCGTCAATTTCAGCGATACCTCAAAATTTACGCTTATCCCCGAACTAACCATTTCCAACAATGCTGTCGGATTTAACGCTGAAAACATTACTCAACTATTCAGCGTGCTTATGGGTGACTCTACCAACTCGGGTACAATAGAGCAACTGGAGAATTATGTTGCGGGTACTACGACTTTAAATGGTTTCACTATCCCAAAGTATTATAGATATTCGGATTTAAAAACGAGAAACAGTGGCAAAGAAATAATAATCAACTTTGGCGGACAGCAGTGGGCTCCGGTTATGCTTTCGCGTTCTGGGAATGCAACTGCAACAGATAGTGACGTTGTACTTACTCTTATGCTTGCGCGACCGGCGAGCGATACTTCACAATGGGGTACATATCAAGGGGCTGTTTCTACTACTAATGTAAACAAAATGTATCCTACATTTATGTATTCCTCAAGTTATATTCGAGTCAAAACGCTGAATAACGGTGGATATTATGCAACGCAGACGACCTATTCGAGTAATACTAGCGCGAGCCTTACCTTTGTTGCACAGTCCGCAGGTAGCAAATGGGCAAGGTTTACTATGTCGCAGGCTGATTTGAATGCGGCAGGTTCATCGCTTACAAGTTTAACACCATTTTTAGCAACACCCAATGATATGCAATATCAAAAATACGTTGCTTGGAGTGGAACCAGTATGAATATGCCAAATGAAAATTTGGGCACGATTGCTCCAACCCCAAATATCATGGGTAAGACCGGCAATAATTATTTGCTTACGAACAATGGAAAAACTTACGATACCGGCTATTATGGATGGGGTAAAGATTATCTATGGTTACCTGCAACTTCTGAAACAGGGCGTCTTAAAGTCGGTAGTGTAAATGCGTATCTAGGTATTTGGGATTGCACGGACGCTATATTAAAGTCTGGTAGCGGAAGTACCACCGCTACAGGCACATATAGTTCTTGGCAACGTAATGCAAAAAATGATACATATAACACTACTTATGCTCTTCAAGATAGTGGTACGTCAACGCATTATTCACCTACCGATTCAAAGAGCTATCGTCCGGCTCTGCATTTGAATCTCACAAAAGTTGCAGAGGCTATGGCACCTATTCTTAAAAATCCGGAAACCGTGAATACTACTTATAACGGCGATATGCAGAATTTGAAAAGCGTCTATACGGATAATAATGCTTCGGCAAGCTGGTACAATACAAAATGGTACGAACATTCAAACAACTATGTTAAGGTTACACACTTTGACACGAAAGGTGCAGAGGTTGCAAGTGTAAAGGATGCTGGAGATTATTGGGTTAAGGTAGAAATAACACAAGCTTGGATTAATGCGGTCGAAGCGGAAGTTGCTGCTGACGGTGCAAATTTCAGCTGGACTTCTGAACAAATTTCAGCAGAAAAGAAAAATCGAAAACCGAGGTTTAAAGGGACTGCTGACACTACAGACACAAATCATATAGAATCCGACACCGTGCGATGGTTTAAATTTATAATAAATCCGAAAGAATTAGAGATAAACGGACCGACGTTTGTTTCGGGAGCGTTCACAGCACCAAGTTATAAAACAGGCGCAACGGCTGGATTTTCGTATGTTCCTGCACTTGTGACTAAGTTTACCGGAAATTCTGCGGACGGAAGCGTAAGCTATGACCAAATCGACGAGATTCCGAATAAACGCGGAACATATACTGCTACAGCAATATTAGTCAATTCCGCAACTGATAATACACCTTATACAGGCGGAAACTTCGTAATAAAAGACGCGTCGAATATGTCTTGTACTATACAAATAAATAGGGCGCGACTGGCGATTCCGGTATCTGCCGAGCCGAGTAAAACTTATACGGGAAGCGACATTAAGTTCGTTCTTCCTAGGTCGTACAACGCCGAATGGAGAGATATGGCTACGTTAATCGTTCCCGACAATCTGAAGCTTGAGGGTGACGATACAAACGGTTGGTATCTTGTTGCAAAAGACGCGGGAACGTATACCGTTACGGCTGCGCTTAAATCCGATAAAAAATCCGATTGGTGCTGGAATACAAGCGACGGATTGGAAGTTGTCGAAGACAGAACGATAACGGTTAAGATTGACAGAAAGACGCTGTTTGTTGACTTTTTGAGTTCGACTGGTGCGTTTTTGATGCAGAAGAATGCAGAGGTGTCCTTCAGCGTAGAGCCGGTGAACGCAGTTGATGGAGACACCGTAAAGGTTTCGCTTCAGTATTATAATTCAGACAACCCGACTGTACCGATTTCTGTTCCAAGCGGGGTTCTCGACGCTTCTGAATTGAATTCCGGAACGTATAGATTGGAAGCTGTTCTCGAAGATTCAGCTGCAGCAGATAACAAGAATTATGTTCTTGATGCGACCGGTTTGTATCAAGATTTTACGATAAGTGCGAAGAATATCATAATCGATTCCGTTAGCTGGCAACATATGCAAAACAACAGTTTTGCAACACCTATTTCCGGTGGAACAAGTAATGATTCTCCGGTTACGGTGGTGTATAACGGAACTACTTACGTATTCTCTCTTGCGATGAATGCCGCGGCACTTGCCGCAGAAGGAGTCAAGGTTGATACCACGTTCGGAGTTAACGGTTACGTAAACGGATTGCAGTTGAACGCGATTGACACTCCCGTAGCTGTTACGGTAAGACTCATTCCGTACAGCGCAGAGTATGCCTTTAACGACAGTAACGGAAAGCCTTCTGAAAATCAATATATTGATTTCATTATTTACGTAAAAGTTGATAAAGCTACTATAGATTTTTCCAAAATCGAGTGGAGTGCCGACGAACTGGAATATACCGCAATGGCGCAGGAGGTAACCATTAAGTCGGGAGTTCCGTCGTTTATCGACGTGGACTATTTCGGGAATTCGGAATGGGATATCGGGACTTATTCAGCAAGCGTATTTGCGCTAAGGGTGAGAGACCAGGAGGCGGCGAAGAACTACGTAATTCCGTCGTCTGCGGAGGTTTATTCCATACCTGCGCACACTTGGAAGATTGTCAAGAAGAGAATAACTATTGCGTGGATAGACAGTGAAGAGCCGACGGGAGAAGGAGATAACGTAATCTTCATACCGACTCTTGCGGACGACGCTTCGGGGGCGATTGAGTACGTATATTACGGTTCTCAGACGGTGGACGGAAAACCTGCGCCGGATTTGAGCAACGAATTGACTTTTGACGATATTCTTAACTACGACCAAACGGAATACAAATACTATTTCGTCTGCGCGAGGCTCAAGGACCCCACGCCGGGAATTCGTTCGTTTAATAAAGATAACAGTATTCTCGTAGCGGGCGGAGCTGAGGCAACGGAAGCCTTCCAAGGCTTCAGATTGGGAGGAAACAAGAACCCGGTCATCGTCAGCATTGAGCAAAACAGCGTCGTATATAACGGTGAGCAGCAGCCCGCAAAGGTTCACG
>CAYXBO010000123.1:0-4452 GCA_964463195.1 uncultured Christensenellaceae bacterium
GCGTGGCGGTGAAATTCACGCTGTCGCGTGAGTGAAATCAAGCCTTGCGGCTTGGGTAAATCGCACGCAAGCGTGCGGTTGCGGATATTTTATTGAAGTTTAGTTTTCTCCGTCTTTTATCGGAACCTCTTGCACGACCGCAACGTACGTTTTTACAATTTCACCGTCAACGGTTAAGTCGATTTTGTCGTTTACGTAATTCCGCATTTCGTCAACTATGCTTTTAAACCCTTTATCTTCGTAATATACGCCCAGTGTTTCCGCTAAATCAACGAAGCTTAAGGCGAAATACCATTTTAGGTCGTGTTTCGTAATAACTCTTTTAGTTTTTTTCATTTCTAAGTCTCTCTTGTGCCTTGATATAGGCTATTATAAATATTGTTTGCTCGGCTGTCAGGAGATGTGCATAAGTGCCACACTTTTTTGCAAGAGTGAAATAGTAATATGTGTACTTTTTGTTTCGCGACAAAAAGTACCAAAAAACGCTCCGCCCCCTCTTTTGCGATGCAGGGGGCGTCCCCCGGCAACGCTTCTTGAGGATATTGGGAGTCCGCGCAAACTTGCGAACATGCGCGGACGAGTAATACGGATATTTTATTTAAACGCGGGGAACCTCTTTCCCCGCACCCCTTACTCATAATATCCCCTTATTTGGAATTAGTAAATAAGTATTTTGTATCGTCATTGCGAGGAGCGTAGCGACAAAGCAATCCAGACTTAAATAAAATGTCCACAACTCAATGACGAACCGAGATTGGTTCGTCGTTGAATTTCACTGCGCAGCGCAATTGACTGTAAGATTTTTATTTAGTAAAATATTACAAAGCAATATTCAGGAGTAATTTATGCTGAAAGTAATTCCGTTCTGCTCTTTGGTAAAGGTGTTCTCGGATGAAGAGCCGCAGGCTTTGCCGCTGTCAAAAATCAGTATTCTAAAAAACGAAAAGGCTTCGATGCAGGTTGCGGTAACCAGTGACGTGGACGTAGAGCTTTCCGTAAATGCGGTGTCCGAAATAAGCAATTCGGTATCCTTATTTGCAGTTAAGGAAATATATTCAGGACTTTCTTCTCCGGCGGGAGCGGACGATTATTACCTTAGAAAATGCTCTGGAAAGTTCCCCGAGCTCTTAAAACCTATCGACGGAGCGGTCCGGCTCGGGAAGGGCAAGTGGGTCAGTTTTTGGGTGGAGGTAGTGCCTTCTCCCGAATTGACGGCGGGCGAAAAGACGGTTACGGTTATCGTCAGCGACGGAGTGAACGAAGAAAAAGTGGATTTGGTTTTCGACGTTATCGACGCCTGTCTTCCTGAGCAAAGCCTTATATATACGAACTGGTTCCACTCGGACTGTCTGTCGGATTACTACGGCGCAGAGGTGTTTTCCGATAGGTACTGGGAACTCGTCGGGAACTATCTGAAAGTCGCTAAAGACTACGGAATGAATATGGTTCTGACTCCGGTATTCACCCCGCCTCTCGACACCGCAAAGGGAAAGGAAAGAAAGACGGTGCAGCTCGTAGGCGTCAGGAGAGACAACGGAGAATATTCCTTCGATTTTTCAAACCTCGACAGGTGGATAGAAATATGCGACAGAGTCGGCATAGAATATCTGGAGATTTCCCATCTCTTCACGCAATGGGGTGCAAAGAAGTGCCCGAAAATCATTGCGTCGGTAGACGGCGAGGAAAAACGCATTTTCGGTTGGGACACCAAGGCTTCGGGGAAAGAATACGTTAAGTTTTTAACGGCGTTTGCCGCGGCGTTCAAGCCTTATATCTATGAGAAAGGATTGGAGAACAGGGTTTATTTCCATGTTTCGGACGAGCCGATGATAACCGCCATACGGGCTTACCGCAAGGCGAGCAACATCGTTCGGGAGCTGTTCGGAGAGTTCCGGATAATAGACGCTCTGAGTGATTTTAAATTCTATCGTAAGGGTATCATAAAGCTCCCCATCCCCGCAAACGACCGCATTGAGCCGTTTATAGGAAAGGTGCCGGAGCTCTGGACTTATTACTGCTGCGCTCAGGTCAAGGGTGTTTCCAACCGCTTCTTTTCCATGCCGTCCGCGCGGAACCGCGTTTTGGGCTATCAGCTTTATAAGTTCGGCGTAAAGGGATTTCTGCACTGGGGATATAATTTCTGGAACACGCGCTATTCCAAACGCCCCGTAGACCCGTTTACCGAAACCGACGCGGGCGGAGCGTTTTCCTCAGGAGATGCCTTCGTAGTTTATCCCGCGGCGGACGGAACTCCGCTTCGCTCTCTCCGCTTGTCGGTGTTTAACGACGGATTGCAGGATATGAGAGCGTTACAGCTGCTGGAAAGCCTCGTCGGACGAGAAAAAACCATGGAAATTCTGGAGCAGGGCACGGAATCTCCCATAACGTTTGCAAGCTTCCCTCATTCCGACGAATGGCTGCTCGGGCGGCGCGAGGCAATCAACGACGCGATAAGAAAGGCAATCACTGTATAATATCTGAACGGCAAGCTCTTTCGGGCTTGCCGTTTTTACAGTGGATTGAGTTTAATACGCCGATTGGTCATAGGAGCTGTCATCGCGTTCGTTTTGCCATTGATTGTAACTCCCGCTACAGCAGTTGCAGTTCTCGTGTTGCCAACAGTTGCAAGGTTTGTTCTGCCGGCAGCAATTGCAGCTCTCGTGTTGCCAACAGCCGCAACGTTGGCTACGGCAACGGTTACAGCGGCGGCAAGAATTGCAGAGCATCAGACAACCGAAGATATTGCACAGACAGCTCTGACTGTTTCTATGGCAGCATTGCTTGGGATAAAAGCAGTTTTCCATAATATTTCACCTCCTTATAAAAATCTACATACCCGACCGTAAGAGGGCTTACTGCCGGATATGTAGAAAGGAGCGTCTACTGTAATTTATGATTTTTCTTGGGGTTGCGTTACAGAGCGCGAAGCATTGACATATTACTTTAAATCTTATATATTATCCTTAGCTCACTGAAGAGGACGGTAAAACTATGGATTGGCAACAGATTTGGGCAACGGTTCAGAACTGGCTCACGAACACGGGGATAAAGGTGGTTATTGCACTGGTTATCCTTGTAGTATCCTTTTCTTTAATCAACTGGCTAGGCAAAAAGATAGCTAAAAGAGGTAAGAAGCTCGAGGAATCTAAAAAGGTCGACAAGACAATTTACAAAACCTTAAGCTACGTTACGAAAATCGCGTTAAAAGTGTTGATAGTGATTGCGCTTATCGGTTATCTCGGAATAGATACCAGCGGAGTTACCGCGCTTATTGCCTCATTGGGAGTAGGCGTAGGTCTTGCCGTCAACGGAACGCTTTCAAACTTCGCGGGAGGCGTGCTCATTCTGATAACCCGCCCGTTCCGCGTCGACGACTATATTGCCGCCTGCGACCACGAGGGAACGGTTGAGGATATCCTTATCTGCTACACCAAATTAAGAACTACCGACAATAAAGTGGTATATCTCCCAAACGGAAAGCTTTCAACAACGGAAATAGTCAATTATTCCGAAAAGGATATGAGAAGAGTGGATATCGTGTATTCCATTTCCTATTCCGACGATTTTGAAAAAGCGAAGTCGATTATTATGGAAATTGCCGAAAAACACGAGCTGATTGTGGCAGACCCCGCGCCGACCGTGAGAATGTCCGCTCATTCCTCGAGCAGTATTGATTTATCCGCAAAATTCTGGTGCAAAAATTCCGATTACTGGACGGTCAAATTCGATATGCTGGAAACCGTCAAAAAAGCCTTCGACGAGAACGGCATAAGCATACCGTTCAACCAACTGGACGTCCACGTCAAAAATGATTAGTTTATAGAGGAAAAACGCTATGTCTTTAATAAAGGTAAAAGAGTATCTTAAGCAGTACGGCTTGGAAAATGAGGTTATGGAATTCAGCTTATCTTCGGCAACCGTTGCCGAAGCTGCAATTGCCGTAGGATGCGAAGAGAAGGAGATTGCAAAAACTCTTTCCTTCTTAGTTGACGAAAAGCCGGTATTAATCGTAGTTGCCGGAGACGCGAAAATCGATAACGCCAAATACAAAGCGGAATTTCACACTAAAGCGAAAATGATTCCGTTTGAAGAGGTGGAAAACCAGACGGGACACCCCGTCGGCGGCGTTTGTCCGTTCGGAGTAAACGACGGAGTGTCAATATATCTGGATAATTCTTTGAAAAGATTCGATTACGTTTTCCCAGCCTGCGGAAGCACCAATAGCGCAATAAAGCTGAGCCTTCAACAATTGGAAAGCATTATTGATTCCGTTAAGTGGGTGGACGTTTGTAAAATTCGTACCATTGAGTAAAAAAACGGCTGTTTTTCGTAAAATTTCGTGATACAATAATTATATTGTAAACAGTAATTTAGCGAATAATAAAAACGGGTATTATAATGAATTATTCGATAATTGACTTGAATACATGGGAAAGAAGTAGCTTGTTCAAA
>CAYXBO010000124.1:0-4386 GCA_964463195.1 uncultured Christensenellaceae bacterium
GGTCGTAGCCGGGGAATTTGCTGGCGAGGTAAAAGCTGTCTCTGGGATATTCGGAAAGAATTTTGCCCATCGCTCTCTCCGACGCTCCGTTGTGGTACCCCCACGCCGTATCAAAGTAATTAACCCCTCTTTCGATTGCCGTAGCAATCATTTTCTTCGATGCTTTGATATCGATATTAGCGTAAATGCCAAATTTTACCGGCAAACGCATGGTTCCGAAGCCGAGCATGGAAATATTTTTGTCCTGAAACTTTTTATAAATCATGTTCCCTCCAAAGATAAATAATTATTCGGTATTTATATTTTAACACCGTTCCGCTTAAATTTCAACGGCTTAAAACGAGAGAATACAACACGTTGCAGGAAACTTGATTTTTATACGGAATTCGGTTATAATTGCAATGAAAGTCAGTAGAAAAAGGATTGGCACTCGATATGGACAAGATAAAAATTTTAGATACGACTTTGAGAGACGGAGAACAAGCGCCCGGTTACAGCATGCACCTGTCGGAAAAACTGGAAATCGCCGCGCAGCTCGCCCGTATGAAGGTAGATATTATCGAGGCGGGCTTTGCCGCTTCCGGAGAAGCCGACAGAGAAGCCGTTAACCGCATCGCAAAGGAAATCAAAGGCGTAACGGTTTGCGCTCTTGCGCGCGCCAACGAGCACGATATAGACGCGGCGTACGAAGCCCTTAAAGACGCGGAGTCGCCGCGCATACACGTCTTTATCGCGACCTCCCCTATCCATATAAAATACAAACTGAAGCTGACGGAAGAGGAGGTACTCAACCGTATCCGTTTTGCCGTCCGCTACGCTCGGGAAAAGCTCTCAGACGTACAGTTTTCGGCAGAGGACGCAATGCGCTCCGACCCCGAGTTTTTAATTAAAGCCGTGGACGCGGCAATCTCTGCGGGAGCCACCACGGTAAACCTTCCCGACACGGTCGGCTATTGCATGCCGTTTGAACTTAAGGATACCTTTAAGCGCCTTTCGGATACCTTCAGCGGCAAAAACGTAACGTTCGCCACCCATTGTCACGATGACCTCGGAATGTCGGTTTCCAACAGCTTAGCCGCCGTTTTAGGAGGAGCCAGACAGATAGAATGCACCGTCAATGGTATCGGCGAGCGTGCGGGGAACACCCCTTTAGAGGAAGTGGTTATGGCTATAAAAACGCGCTCTTCCGTCTTCCGTGCAGACACCGGAATAGACTGCCGCGAAATATATAACACTTCCCGTCTGGTCTCGTCCGTAACCGGCGTTAAAATTCCGCCGTCAAAGGCAATCGTCGGCAGAAACGCCTTCCGCCACGAAAGCGGTATTCACCAGCACGGCGTTATGATGAACCGCGAAACCTACGAAATCATGTCTCCCGCGGACATAGGTATAAAAGATAACGATATCGTTCTCGGCAAGCACAGCGGCAGACACGCTTTTAAAAAATACCTCGACGAAAAGGGTTATAAATTCGATAAGGAAGTTATAGAATCGCTGTTCTTCAAGTTCAAGGATTTGGCTTCCAAGAAAAAAGTCGTCACCGACAAGGATTTGGAATCTCTCATTTTCAACACCAACAAAAACAGCGTCAAAAAGCTGTACTCATATAAGTCCTACAGCCTCGCGACCGTCGGCGGCGTTACGGAAATCAAGCTCACCCTTCTTTCCCCCGACGGCGAAAAGGTCACCGAAGGAAAAGGCGACGGACCGGTGGACGCGGCGTTCAAGGCAATAAACGCCCTCGTCGGTCTCAACTTAAAGCTCGAAGATTACAGCGTATCTGCCGTTACCGAAGGCGAGGACGCGCAGGGCGTGGCGGTTCTCCGCTTAAGTCTCGGGGACGTAACCATGACCGGACGGGGAGTTTCCACCGACGTCGTGGAGGCGTCAATTCTCGCTTACGTCAACGGTGCGAACAAGCTGTTGGAGGAATAATGGCTAAGCTCGAGTTTTTGGACACCACTTTAAGAGACGGCGCTCAGGCTTGCGGAGTGAGCTATTCCCTCGCGGACAAGCGGGCTATTGCCAAGGCACTTGACGTTCTTCCCATAGACATCATCGAGGGCGGCAATCCGTACGCCAACCCGAAAGACGCGGAATTTTTCGCAGAAAAGCCCGATTTTTTACAGGCGAAGCTCTGTGCGTTCGGAAGCACCAGACGTAAAAACCTGAAAGCCGAAGACGACCCTCAGCTGGCAGCCCTTCTCGCCGCGCAAACCAAAACCGTCGCGGTTTTCGGAAAGGCCAGCATCGTACACGCCACTGACGTTCTCGGCGTCGAAGCGCACGAGAATCTGGAAATCATAGAGGATACGGTTGCCTATCTCAAAAAGAACTACCGCCGAGTGATTTTCGACGCGGAGCATTTCTTCGACGGATATAAAATCGACCCAACATACGCTTGCGCGGCGCTTCAGGCTGCGGCGTATGCGGGAGCGGATACCGTCGTCCTCTGCGACACAAACGGCGGCTCCTTACCCGACGACGTAACGCGCGCCGTAAATAACGTTGTAAATTTATTGCCGGACGTTAAAATCGGAATACACGCCCATAACGATAACGGGCTTGCCGTTGCAAATACTCTGGCAGCGGTAAGCGCCGGAGCAACTCACGTTCAGGGCACGGTTTTGGGAATTGGCGAAAGATGCGGCAACGCCTCTCTTTCCACCCTTCTTCCCCTGCTCATTCTGAGTGCCGGCTTCAACGGTAAAGATGCGGAAAAGCTCCGCCCTCTAACGAGAGTTTCGAGAACAATCGCCGAAATTTCCAACCTAATCATTCCGGACAACACTCCTTATATAGGAAGCTCGGCGTTTGCCCACAAGGCGGGAATGCACGCCGACGGGCTCTACAAGGTCAAGGCGGCGTTCGAGCATATCGACCCCGATAAGGTCGGCAACAACCGTCGCTTGTTGGTTTCGGAAATGTCGGGGCGGCAGCTGCTCATCTCCAAGCTCTCGCCGTACTTCCCGAAGCTCAAAAAGGATTCCGAATACATAACCCTCATCGCCGAGGCGATAAAGCAGGCGGAAAACCGAGGTTACCAGTACGAGGGCGCGGAAGCGAGCTTTATTCTCGCCGCCTCCAAAATTCTCAACTCGTTTTCCGAAAGCTTCGACATCTTGTCCTTTGACGTGGACGAAAGGTTTTCGGGCGGCGCTATAACCTCAAGAGCTACCGCAACGATAACAGCCGGAGGAAAAACCGCTTCCTCGGAAAAGTCGTCCGTCAACGGTCCCGTCAACGCCCTCGACCTTGCCCTTCGCGAGGCTCTCAGCAAGTTCTTCCCGACGCTCGAAGAGGTAAAGCTCAGAGACTATAAGGTCAGGGTTTTAAACGGTCGGGACGCAACGGCGGCAACCGTCCGCGTTCTTATAACCTCACAAAAAGGCGGAGAGGTCTGGACGACGGTCGGAGTGAGCTCGGACGTAATTCGCGCAAGCGCTCAGGCGCTCGCAGATTCTTACGAATATATTCTGAATTTCGGAGGTGTAAAACCGTGACGCTAGTAAGAAAAATCCTTTCTCTGAAAGCGGGTCGGGAACTGTCCGTCGGTGAAATAGTTCTTCTCGACGCAGACCTTGCTTTAGCCAACGACATAACCGCTCCCCTTGCGATTTCCGAATTTTACAATGCGGGGCTGACGACTGTCAAGGCGCCGGACAAAACCGTTTTCGTAATGGACCACTTCGCGCCGAACAAGGACATAAAAAGCGCGGAGAACTGTAAAACCGTGCGCGAATTTTCCAAGCGACACGGAATTGCCCACTTCTACGACAGCGGGAAAGCGGGCGTCGAGCACGCCTTTTTACCGGAGCAAGGCTTCGTAAAGCCCGCCTCGGTAATAATAGGCGCGGACAGCCATACCTGCACCTACGGTGCGCTCGGAGCCTTCTCCACAGGCATAGGCTCCACCGATTTCGCCTTCTTCCTTAAAACCGGTAAATGCTGGATTAAGGTTCCCGAAACGATTAAAATAGAACTCCGTAATAAGTTTAACAAGTACGTAAGCGGTAAGGATTTGGCGCTTCACCTGATTTCCGTTCTGGGCGTTGACGGCGCCAACTACAAGGCTTTGGAATTTGCGGGAGACGGAGTTTTAAGTCTTACCGCAGACGACAGAATGACCGTTGCCAATATGGCTGTCGAGTGCGGCGCAAAGTGCGCCGTCTTCCCGACGGACGACGTAGCCTTCGATTATCTCGACGGCAGAGTCAAAGGCGGCTTCCCCGTTCTCCGTGCCGACCCCGACGCCGAATACTCCCGTGTTCTGGAAATTGACTTAGCGGAAATCAAGCCTACCGTAGCCTTCCCCTATCTTCCCTCCAACGCAAAAACACTACCCTTGGAGCGACCTCTCTTCATAGACCAGGTGGTTATAGGAAG
>CAYXBO010000125.1:0-4375 GCA_964463195.1 uncultured Christensenellaceae bacterium
CCGACGGAGTCTATGGTTGCAGCGTTGAAGGGTACGGAATACGACACCGGACTTGACCTTGACAAGCTCAATCAGGCTGCCGACCATTTCAAAAAGGTTGCGGCTCGCCTCAAAAAGGACGGTATTCTCAACGAGAAGGTTTTGCAGGTTGACGTCAACGCGCTTATTTATCAGGTCCCCGGCGGAATGCTTTCCAACCTCATCAATCAGCTTAAAGAAGCCGGAGCTACCGATAAGTACCAACAGGTTCTCGAAGAGGTGCCTCGCGTCAGAAAGGATTTCGGATATCCTCCGCTTGTTACGCCGTCGAGCCAGATTGTCGGAACACAGGCTGTTCTCAACGTGTTGATGGGTGAGCGTTACAAGATGGTTTCCAAGGAGTCGAAGGGTATTCTTCGCGGCGATTACGGTCAGTTGCCCGGTGAACCCGACCCCGAGGTCGTCAAAAAATGTATCGGCGACGAAAAACGCAAAACTCACCGTCCTGCCGACGACCTTCAACCCGAATACGAGACGTACAAATCCAAGATGCAAGAGTATTACACTCAGGAGGAAGACGTGCTGTCATATTGCCTGTTCCCCGAAGTTTCCACGAAATTCTTCCAGTGGAGACAGGCTCAGAAGATTGGCGCTGATTCCGAGCTTATGGATAAGAAGAATAACATTCATCCCGTATAATGCGTATTCTTTTGGTCAATGACGATGGCTTTCAATCGGAAGGTCTCAACGCTTTGACCGAAGCCTTATCTGTCAAACATGACGTATTCGTTATGGCTCCTTCCGTAGAACAAAGCGGCATGAGCCATGCGGCGACGTTTTACAAACCGCTCAGAGTTGAGCGCATAGAAAACAAAAACTGCGAGTGTCGTTCTGTGAGCGGCACTCCTGTTGATTGTGTGATGTTGGGCGTGCTGGAATTCGGTAAGCTCCAGCCGTTCGACCTTATCGTTTGCGGTATAAACGACGTGCCGAATTTGGGCACCGATATCATGTTTTCCGGTACCGTTCAACAGGCTATTGAAGGGATTTATCTCGGAGTTCCGGCGATTGCAATAAGCGGAGACCTGAAGGATAAAGCCCGTATAGACAGAACCGCCGAATGGTTTGCCGAAAATCTCGGTTTATTTTATGAGCTCGCCAAAATAACGGCTGTAAATATAAACGTCCCTAAGTTTTATACCGACGCTTATCAATTTCCTATTAAACTGACAAATATCGGATATCTGGAATATTCCGACAGATATTTAAAGTCTGTCAGAGAAAACGGAGTTGCTTTTTATACTCTTGTCGGAGAGATTGTATCCAGAGATAAATCGGATAAAAATTCCGATACCGTTTGGTTTCAGAAGGGGTTCGTAACGGTCAGTCCTCTGACTATTGGGCTCAACGACGAAAACTTGCTTGCGCGGTTTTCTGAGGTGTTGAAATGAAAGTCGCGGTAATAGGCGGCGGTCCGGCAGGAATGATAGCCGCGGTCGAATGCGCAAAAAACGGTCATTCCGTTACGATATACGAAAAAAACAATAAACTCGGAAAGAAATTATATATAACCGGCAAAGGGCGTTGCAACGTAACTAATTTTTGCGATAAACAGGAATTTCTGCAAAATATAGTATCCAATCCCAGGTTTTTGTTCGGTGCTATAAATAAGTTTTCCTCCGCCGACACAATGAAGTATTTGGAGGACTTGGGGGTTCCTCTTAAAATCGAAAGGGGAAACCGTGTCTTTCCTACGTCTGACAGAGCAGTCGATATAACCGCCGCATTTGAGCGCGCTATAAAAAGATTGGGTGTGAACGTAAAATTCAATTCGGAAATAACCTCTGTAAAAAAAGTATCCGATGAGTTTGAAATTGCGTATAGCGCAAATTCAGTTGAAAGGTGCGACGCACTCGTTATCGCAACCGGTGGGAAATCTTATCCGGCAACCGGCTCGACAGGCGACGGATACGGATTTGCGGAAGGCTTCGGGCACAAGGTGACTAAGACCGTTCCTGCGCTTGTTCCGATAAAGGTTAAAACCATAGAAGGGAGAGAAGCTTCCGGTTTGCCTTCTTTGGAAGGTTTGTCATTGAAAAACGTGGAGATTTCTTTTATTAACGGTCGTAAGCCGATAAAAATAAACGGTGAAATGCTGTTTACCAAAGACGGTATTTCCGGTCCCATCGTGCTTACACTGTCGAGTTTGGTCAACAGAACTGACATCAGTCATGCAGAAATTGCTCTCGATATGAAGCCGGCGTTAAAGGAGGAGGTTTTGGACGCAAGATTATTGCGTGACTTCAGGACTTCTCCGAATAAAATGCTGAAAAACGTATTGGACGGACTTTTACCGTCGAAAATAATTCCCGTGTACGCTGAATTGATGGGGGAAAGCTCAACGAAATCCGTAGGGCAATTGAGTAAGGAAGAAAGAAGGAAATTGCTTTTGTTATTTAAGAATTTACGTTTCGGCGGATTGGAATTGTATCCTATCGAATACGGAATAATTACCGCGGGCGGCGTGAACGTAAACGAAATAAACCCTTCGACTATGGAAAGCAAATTGATTTCCAATCTCTATTTTGCGGGCGAGGTTTTGGACGTAGACGCAAAAACAGGCGGATTTAATATACAAATAGCTCTTTCAACAGGCTACGTTGCGGGAGCAAGCATAGGAGGAACGAAATGAGTTACAACATTGCAATCGACGGACCGAGTGGTGCAGGAAAAAGCACGATAGCAAAATTTTTGGCTAAAAAGCTGAATATTTTGTATCTTGATACCGGAGCCATGTACCGCGGCGTAGGTTATTTCGTAACTAAACGCGGCATCGACCCTGCAGACGAACAACGTGTGTTGTCCGTATTGGACGAAATCTCTATGGAAATAATATACGACAACGGCAGTCAGCGCGTGATAGTTTGCGGTGAGGACGTTACGCCGTTTATTCGCGAGCACTCCATTTCAATGGCTGCCTCGACCGTTTCCAAAATCCCCGCTGTCAGAATAAAGCTCGTGGAATTGCAGAGGAAAATCGCCTCGTCAACCGACTGCGTATTGGACGGCAGAGATATCGGAACTTACGTGTTGCCTGACGCCAAGTACAAATTTTTCCTGACAGCCGCTCCCGAAGAAAGAGCGCGCAGACGTCACGTCGAATTGACTGAAAAGGGTTCGGATATAACTTTTGAAGAAGTTCTCGCCGATGTCAAAGCCCGAGACTATCAGGACATGAACCGCGATTTCGCGCCGCTGAAACCGGCAGACGACGCTGTAATAATCGATTCTACGAATATGTCGGTAGAAGACGTAGCCGAAAGTATTTGCAATAAATTATGAATATAATCAAAGGACGGCATTTGGGTTTTTGCAAAGGAGTGGAGCGCGCGGTAAATATGGCTTGCGCCGCAGCTAGGGAATTCGGCAAAGTCCTGACCTACGGTGACCTTATTCACAATCAGACTATGATTGACAAATTGAAGCAAAAGGGCGTTTTTCCGATAAATTCCGTTAATAACGTTCAAAGCGGCGATACTGTAGTTATAAGAACTCACGGCGTTCCAAAAGAAACCTACGAACAATTGCGGAAAATGGGCGCAAACATTATAGACGCTACTTGTCCGTTTGTTAAGAACATACATGATAAGGTTTCCGAATACTGCTCGAAAGGTTACCGGATTATAATTGTAGGCTACAAAGACCATCCGGAAGTCAAAGGTATTCTCGGTTGGTGCGAAAACGCTTCGGTCGTTAAATCGGAAGATGAGGTTGACCTATCTGACGGAGACAGATTTTACGTAGTAGTTCAGACCACCTTTGACTGGGATACTTACCGTAAAATAGCTTCATATATTGAAAATTCCGCAAAAAAATCTTGCAAATCAGTTGTCTTATTTAACAGTATTTGCTATACTACAAAAGAAAGACAAAGCGACGCAATGTCCGTTTCGGAAGCTTCGGATAAAGTGCTTGTCATCGGTGACAGAAACAGTTCCAATACCATGAGGCTGAAGGGTATTGCCGAATCGTTCGGAAAACCGACCTTTCTTATCGAGAATGCAAACGACATTAAGTCGGTTGACATAAAAAATACAGCAAATGTCGGCATACTCGCCGGCGCGTCAACTCCCAAAGAGTTGATAACGGAGGTTCTTAAGAGAATGGCAACAACAGAAAACAACAGCATCGTCAAAGAAGGCAAAGAGCCCACTTTCGCAGAATTATTGGCAAGCAGTCAGTTTGCTCCCAAATCTTTGCGTCCCGGCATCAAAATTAAAGTTATCGTCAATTCTGCCGACGCTTCGGGTATAAACGTTTCGTTGACTCAGGCTTTGAACAAAAACGACGGCGGTTTTATTGCGGCTGACGAAGTTGAAATAGACGGTGATTACAA
>CAYXBO010000126.1:0-4338 GCA_964463195.1 uncultured Christensenellaceae bacterium
TTTTAATAATCATTTCTTTGTGTATCTTTGTTTTCGGCGGCATAATACAACTCCTTATATACTTGACAATATATATCATAAAGTATATAATAAACGTAGTAAATTGTCAAGCATATTTGATATAAGTTTTTGTGTCGCTTGTGCTTGCCGCCTTGTGGCGTGGTATCACCGTCTTGCAAGCGGTTTTGAGCAGAAGACAGCTCATGAAATTTAATATTTGAAATAATCTCCGGCAGGTATTATAATACGTACAGGAGGTTATTATGGAAGATTTTAAAGATTTGCGTATTGTTGACAACTTTTATCAGACATCGGCGTTTTTTCCTATGCCGACGATTCTGGTCGGAACGGTTGCGGAAAACGGGCAGACCAACCTCGGTTCGTATTCGCTATGCTTCCCTTACTATATTGCGGGAAAAGACTATTACGCTATGATTTTAGAATGTAGAAACAGCTCGAACACAGCGCAGAATATTCTCCGCACCAAAAAGTGCTCTCTGAATTTTATACCGGACGACCGCAAGTATTTTAAGGAAGCCGTAAGACTCGGATTCCCCGGAGATATGACCGAAGAAAAGATGAAGAACTGCATCTTCAATTTAAGGGACAGTTATCTCGGAAGTGACAGACCAAAAATTGTCGGGGAGGCGTTTCAGGTGTTTGAATGCAGCTGGGACGACTCTTTGGAAAACGCCTTTGAGGATAAAGCCGGACAGCTTGAAGGCTACGAGCCGCCGTACAGGAACTTTAACGGAATAACGAGCAAGTTCGGCGCTCACTTCATTCTGAAAATCGATAAAATTTATATGAAGCCCAAATATTACGACGCGATAATAAACGGCGTTACGGCGAGAAACTTCCCCAAGGTTCCCGTGGATTACGGCTACCGCGACAGCACGAATTTCTGGTATTCAAAGTTTGTAAAGCCTGCGCCGGAAAAAATTCCGGAGAAAGAGGGTGACGTAAAATCCGTAATTTATGCGGCGGAACGCATCGACCCTAGCGTAAAATTCACCGCCGAAGCCTGCGCCAAGCTCGTAAAGATTCCGCGCATATTCCTGAAAGCCGCGCTGACTCAAATGGTTGAAATAGCAAAGGAAGAGGGCATTTCCGTGATAGACGAAGCCGCGCTCGGAATAATCAACGACAAGCGCCGCAAAGAGAAAAAGGGTAAATAATCAAAAGCGTTGCCGGAACGGCTCCGGCTAATATAGAACATTAAAAACCGGCGTGTTTTTCGGAATATGCCGGTTTTTTTGCTTAATTAAAATCAAACGGAAGATGTCTAAAAATTAGTTCTTCCCAATAAGAAGTCAACGGAAACGTCGAAAAAATCGGCAATCTTAATCAGATTGTTTCCCGTAGGTTCTCTGAGGTCTGTTTCCCAGTAGCTAATTATACTCTTGCTGACGGCGAGTAATTCGGCAAGTTTCGTTCGACTTAGGTTTTGTTCGTTTCTCAGTTCTTTTAGCCTGTTTGCAAATATCTCCATGGCAAGAATTATACTCGACAAATCGCTTCAGAATAAAAACGTTCACTATATTGAATTAGATTATCGTGAAGGAAGCAAGAGCGATTGTCTTATAAAAAGTGGACTTTTCTTTTCTATCTGGTATAATTCTATTGAGGTGAGCGGGAATGAGTATCACTATAAACATTTATTATAAGGGCGAAAACGGCAACGCGAGGAAGTTTGCGGAGGAAATGGAGGCGAGCGGGATTGCCGCAAGAGTTCGGGCGCAGGCGGGGAATGAGCGGTACGAATATTTTTATCCCGCGGCAGACCCGGAAACCGTGTTGCTTATCGACCGCTGGGTGAGTCAAGAGGCTATAGATATTCACCATAAGTCTCCGATGATGAAAGAGATTGCCGAGCTCAGAACCAAATACAAGCTCAAAATGAAAGTGGAAAAGTATTGCGATTTGAAATGAAGGGTAATTCTGTTTTTAATTACATGTGATTGTTGCAACAAAACAAAGACGGGTTTAATAACCCGTCTTTGTTTTAAATAACTACTCGGTTTTCTTTTGCTTACTTTTCTTTTTTCCAAAAGAAAAGTAAGACCTTACCCCATTTTCTTCACCGATGACGAACCGCTTGTGTCGCGGTTAACGGAGGGGGCGCCCCAATACCTGACGGTGGCGGAGCCGGAGGCTTTGACGTAGAGGTAATCGGAGACGGAGACTTCTGCTTTCATGCTGCCGCTACAGTCGAAGATGGCGCGTCTTAAGGAGAATTCTTTAGCTTCGATTTCGGCAGAACCGGAGGATTTCACGTCGAGGACGTCGCCGACTCCGGAGAGTTCAAGCTCCGCGCTGCCGGACGCTTTAGCGGAAATCTGGGGGCAGGTGAAGTCTTCGCAATCGATTTTCGCGCTTCCCGACGCGGAGAGGGAAAGAGACTGAGCTGTTCCCGCAAAATCGAGTTCGGCAGAACCGCTTGCGTCCACTTTGATATCGCCGACAACTCCGGAAAGCTCGATTTTGGTTGCTCCCGAAATATCGAAGGTAAGATTTCCGGTTTTAACGCCGTAGCCTTTAATGTTGGTTGCGCCGCTCATTTTCAGGTTGACCGAGCCGAATTCCCAGGAGGGAAGGTTTATTGCCGAAGCGCCGGAGAGTGTTCCTCCGAGGGACAGCACCACGTCTTCCGGGACGGTTATAACCATCTCGGTAGTGGTGCCCCACTTGAAGCCGAACAAGTCCCACCAGAAGCTTTTGTCGCGGTTTTCGGCAATAGTAAGCGTGCCGTTTGAGGAGCTGACCGTCACGGGGAAGTTCTCCGCGTCGCTGTATCTGACGGAATAGTTTTCTCCGCGGACAAAGGAGATTTTATGCGCGTATTTCAGATTGAAGCTCACGTTAGAGAAGGGCTGCTCGGCATCGAAGACGTGCTCGGTGTAGTCGATTTCCTTGCCGAAGGCTCCGTCGGAGCCGTATTGACTGAAAAATATTGCAGCGCCGATACCGGCAACTACGGCGCCGATTACTATAAGAATAATCATTGCAACGACGAATTTTCTCATTTTGCACCTCCGTTAGGGGCGAAAAGCTTGGCGATTTTGATACCCGCCATGAAGAGAAGACAGCCGCACGCGAAAAGGATTATTCCCACGCCGAGCGCCGCGAGCCAGCCTCCGATACTGTAGGGTATGGCAACGAAGCTGCCGATAACCGTCGCGCCTCCGCCGATTGCAATGCCGATACCGGAGAAGAGTAGAGCGACAACCACCGCAAGGCGGACGAGGTCGCCTAAGAGCTTGAGAAGGGTGTTGACCGTTCCTTCTCCCTGTTTTTCCTGCTTCGGCGGGTTCTGCTGCCCCGAATACTGATTGTTGGGCGGCGGCGGTGGCGGGGTTTGGGAATATTGGTTCTGGTACTGCTGAGACTGCTGCCCGTTGTAATCGTTGAAGGGGTTATAACCGCCGTTATCGCGCGAATCGTAGTCGTTACGTTCATAACGCCTCTCGTCACGGCGGCGGCGGTCGCCTCCGCGGTCGCGGTATTCGTTTTCTCTGACGTTCTGCGCAACGTCCTCGGGGAAACCGAATTCCTTCAGAATTTCCTCTTCGGCGAGCCCATCCTCGCGCTTGTCCTGATACATTTCCTCGTAATAGTTCAGAACGGTGCGTTTTTCGGAACCGCTCAGCCCCTCGCGGGACAGCGCGCGCTCCAGTTGAGCCATCCAAGCGTTCTTTTTCATAGCCTATCTCCTTAATTTTGTAAAAATTGATAGATTGACATCATTTGTTCCATATCGCGGTAGAACTCCCGAAGCTTCGCCCGACCTGCGTCGGTTATGCGGTAATACTTTCTCAACCTGCCGTTGTAGAGCCTGTTGTGAACCTTGACCGCGCCGGAAGTTTCCAACCTCTTAAGTATAGGATAAAGCGTGGATTCGGAAATTTCGATAAAAGGCGAAATCTGTCCGATTATCTTATAACCGTACGATTCTTCGTCTTTTAGAGTTGCGAGAACGCAACCTTCGAGCAAACCTTTTTTTAATTGAGAATCCATATCCGCTCCATACCTCTTTATACGATATACTATACAATGCATAGTATGCGATGTCAATAGATTTTGAGAAAAAATTTAAGGAAATTTTAAGGGTAGAGTTAAAAGATAAGAAATGTGGATGAAAAGTCGTATTCTCCGTCATTGCGCGGAGCATAGCAATTCAGAATTTAAATAAAAAATCCGCTTGGGTGGGCGGGTGGGTAACGCGCAGAGCGTAGCGACAAAGCAATCCGGAAAAATTTATTTTATAGTATTTAATATTTCGCCCGCCCGATTAAGAAATCTACCGAACACCTCAGACTTCTTGCGAGAGCTATTATT
>CAYXBO010000127.1:0-4304 GCA_964463195.1 uncultured Christensenellaceae bacterium
TAAATGTACTTCTACATGTTTATCCTCTAAAATATCTGCAATTTGTTTTGCTAACACGCAACAATCCTTTCGGGAGTAACCGTAGGCAATGGAGCAATAATCGCCGCAGGAGCCGTCGTAACGAAGAACGTTCCGGAAAATGCGGTAGTCGGCGGTGTTCCGGCAAAGATAATAAAAGAAATCGAGGAATAATTGACGATTATGAAGAAACCTATTACGCTGCTTTTTATCGTAATGCTTGCATGTTTCGTTCTTTGCGGTTGCGGAGATTTGACCGGCACCGCTTCTCCGTCAGAGAATGAAAACGGAAAACCGTCGGCAACTCTTCCCAACTACCCTACGGATAACGACAGTACCAATATACAGGAAAAACCTGAACAAGAAGGAGTTTCAAAAATGTATCTTACTATAAATGGAAATAAAATAGAAGTGACGCTTGCCGAAAACTCATCGGTTGACGCACTGGTTGAAGTTCTAAAACAAGGCGATATCACTTATACGGCAAACGACTACGGCGGTTTTGAAAAAGTCGGAAGCTTGGGTCGCACTTTACCGACGAATAATTCTCAGATAACGACGCAAGCCGGCGACGTAATACTGTATTCAGGCAATCAGATAGTATTGTTTTACGGTAGCAATTACTGGTCTTACACGAGGTTGGGGAAAATAAACGGATATTCCGTCTCTCAACTTAAAACCTTACTTAACGCGGAAAACGGAAGCATACAGGTTACAATAAGCTTAAAATAAGGCTTTTTCTAACAAGAAAAGAGGCATGACCTTTCGCCATGCCTCCTCTAAATTACTTTGCAGTTTTTAACCTTAAGATTGCAAATTATTTCTTGCGTGCAATCTTTTTCTTGTTTTTCTTCTCTTCCTCGGGCTTTTCTGCAGTATCTGTAATGGCAGCGACCGCGTCGTCGCTCTTCTCTTCGGTTATCGCGGGCTCTTCAGCCGTTTCTGTTACGACAGGAGCGGCAGGCTCTTCGACAACGGGAGCAGCTTCTTTGACCTCTTCTTTCTGAGGAGCGGCGGGTTGGGCTGCTGCAACGGGAGCAGTAACAGGAGCTACGGCATCAAGTCTCTGACGAACCGCACTTCTCACAATACATACGACTTGCGGGGTTTCTTCCGTGCCGATATTGAGGAAAATATATTGCTGGTCTATGCTGACGATAGTTCCGATAAAACCGCCGACCGTCATAATCTTTGCGCCGGGTCCCAAAGAATTCATCATTGCGTCCTGCTGCTTTTTAGCCTTTCTGTTGGGAATAATCGTCATCAAAATCATTACGACGAAAAACACACCCAAAATAATGAGCATACCGTATTGTTCAAACCAACTTCCTGCGGCTGTCATATTAATCATTAAAGTGTCTCCTTTGATACATATTGTTTTTATTATATCCCAAAAAACCGCTCATAGCAAGCAAATGACCCAATTATTGATTTCAGATTTATTTCATATTGAAGTTTTTGAAAAATTCTTCTCTGTATTCCGCCAAATTTCCCTGCCTTATCGCGCTTTTTATTTTTGCCGTCAATCTGTGCAAGAAACGGATATTATGAATAGATAACAGCCTTCCGCCCAAAATCTCGTCGGTTTTTATAAGATGACGAACGTAAGCGCGGGAAAAATTCCGGCAAGCGTAACAGTCGCACCCTTCTTCTATCGGAGAAAAATCGTCCTTGAATTCGGCGTTTCTTATAGTGATATTCCCTTTGAAGGTCATAGCGGTTCCGTTTCTCGCAATACGTGTAGGAAGCACGCAATCCATCATGTCGATACCGCGGAAAACTCCCTCGATAAAACAATCCGCGCTCCCTACCCCCATCAGATAGCGGGGTTGGTCCTCTGGATAATACGGAGCTAAAACGACCAGCATTTTATACATTACGGGCTTTTCCTCTCCGACGGATAAGCCGCCGATAGCAATGCCGCATTCCGCATACGGTAACGTTCTTTTAATACTCTCGACGCGCAAATCCTCAAACATATTCCCCTGTACGATAGGGAACAGCATCTGGTCGTCCCTCGTTTTGGCTTTTTTACATCTGTCGAGCCAATTGACGGTGCGTTCCATCGCCTCGCGCGATTTCTCATACGACGTGCCCGCCGCTGTGCATTCGTCGAAAGCCATGATTATATCTGCACCGAGCGCTTCCTGAATTGCAATTGCATCTTCCGGTCGAATAAAATGCCTCGAACCGTCTATTATACTGGCAAACTCCACTCCGTCATCGCGTATTTTGCGTGTTTCTGACAATGAGAAAACCTGAAATCCGCCGCTGTCGGTAAGAATAGGCTTGTGCCAATTCATAAATTTATGAAGCCCTCCGGCTCTTTTTACAATTTCGGGACCGGGACGCAAATATAAATGATAAGTATTGGAAAGAAGTATTTGGCTTCCCGTCTCTTCGACCTCTTCGGGAGAGAGTGATTTTACCGTAGCCAAAGTTCCGACCGGCATAAAAACCGGCGTTTCTATAACGCCGTGCGGCGTAGTAAGCTCACCTATTCTTGCTCTTGACGTCGGGTCGACGGCGGTAACTTTAAAACTGAATTCTGACATTATTGCTCCACTTTTCCGATAATTCTATTATTTAATAAACATAGCATCGCCGAAACTGAAAAACCGGTACTTTTGTTTGACTGCTACAGAATATAATTCCATGGTTTTATCTTTTCCTATAAGCGCGGAAACCAGCATAAGCAAAGTGCTTTCCGGCAAATGGAAATTGGTTATCAGACTATCGACAATCCTGAACTCATATCCGGGATAAATAAAGATATCGGTATCGTCCTCTCCTGCCGCAAGATGCCCTACACTGTCTGCCGCACTTTCCAAAGCTCTCACCGAAGTAGTACCGACGGCAATAACTCTGCGCCCCTCGGAAATAGCCGAATTTACAATATCCGCGGTTTTTTGCGACACCGAATAAAACTCGCTGTGCATTTTGTGTTCTAGAACGTTTTCAACTTTTACGGGACGGAAAGTTCCCAGTCCGACGTGCAGTAAAACGTCTGCCACTTGAACTCCTTTACTTTTTATACGTTCCAGCAACTCTTCCGTAAAATGAAGTCCTGCGGTCGGTGCGGCAGACGACCCGTCTTTTTCGGCATATACCGTCTGATAACGCTTAGGGTCAGCGAGCTTCTCTTTTATATAAGGAGGAAGCGGAACGCTGCCTACTCTATCCAAAATATCTTCAAATACGCCGTCGAACTCAAATTCTATTATCCTGACTCCGTTGTCGGATATCCCTTCTATTTTTAAAGAAAGCTCCTCTGAAACTTTAAGAATTCCGCCGATTTTAACTTTTTTCGCGGGCTTTAACAACGCTTCCCAACGCCTGTAATCGAGTCTTTTCAATAAAAGAACCTCAAATTCTCTGCCGCTCTCGTTATACGCGGCAAGTCTTGCCATAATTACTTTGGTATTGTTTACGACCAACACGTCGCCTGCGTTCAGCATACCTTCGATATCACGGAAAATCTTATGCGAAACTTCACCCGTAGCCCGTTCATAACACAAAAGTCGCGACGAATCCCGAGGCGTTGCCGGAGTCTGAGCTATCAACTCTTCGGGTAAATCGTAATAGAAATCCTTTTTAAATATCGGCGTATCATTCATCGTCCGTACCGCCGCCAAAAAAGGTAAGCTGTTCGTTGGGAGGCGTCAAGCCGAGATGCTTATAAGCCGCGGGAAGAGCCACTCGCCCTCTCGGCGTTCTGCTGATAAAACCGAGCTGAATGAGGTAAGGCTCGTATACGTCTTCAATCGTGTTTGCCTCCTCTCCGCTAGCAGCCGCAAGAGTGTCGAGTCCGACGGGACCGCCGCCGAATTTCTCAATCATAGTTATAAGGATATTTCTGTCGGTTACGTCGAGCCCCAGCTCGTCTACCTCTAACGCCGTCAAACCTTTTCTCGCAATGGCGTAAGTTACTGCGGAAGAGTTTTCAAAATGAGCGAAATCCCTTATACGCCTCAGTAGTCTGTTTGCGATACGGGGGGTCCCTCTCGACCTTCTCGCAATCTCTATAGCTGCGTTATCGTCGATTTTTATCTCGAGAATGCTTGCGCTTCTTTTGATAATAACGGCAAGCTGCTCGGGAGAATACATCTCCAAGCGGCAAATAATTCCGAAACGGTCCCTTAACGGTGCCGAAAGCATACCCGCTTTGGTGGTTGCGCCGATAAGTGTAAACTTTTTAAGCCCTACTCTCACCGAGCGAGCCATTGGACCTTTACCGATGACGAGGTCGATACCGAAATCTTCCATCGCCGGATAAAGAACCTCCT
>CAYXBO010000128.1:0-4297 GCA_964463195.1 uncultured Christensenellaceae bacterium
CTTTCTTCGGCTTCCGCAAAGGTCGTCCTGAACGGAACGGACGCCGATTACGAGCTGTCCGTCTACGGTCTTGGTTGCGCGGAAGATATAAAACGGGTTTTGGGCGGCGAGTCTTCCGAGTATTACGCCGCATTCGATATAACGGCGCAACCGATAATTTTAAACTACGATTTCGCCAACCGCATGAAGGTCGCGGTCGGGGACAAAATACGGCTCTACAGAGAAATCAAAACCTCAACCGACGAGCTCAAAACCTTCTTCGACGGAGAGTTCACCGTTTGCGGCTTCGAGTACAGCGAAACCGAGTACAATTCCGTAGCGTATATAAGAGGCTCGGACTTTACCGAAAACGGCAAACCGTTCGCCGGACTTTCCTCCTCGTTTCTCGTAACGTTCGACAAAAACGCCGATTTCCAAACGGTGTTTTCCTCGCTCAGAACCCGCGCCGAAGCCCTTGGAAACGATTACGTTACCCTCTCCTACTCATCCTGGGTTTACTCCTCCGGTCTCAACGTATCCGGAGTTATTTCCTTCATAAGAGTTATCGAGGTATTCTTTATCATAATGGCGGCATTGGGGATTATCAACGTTGCGACGGTCACCGTCCTCGACAGAGAACGCGAGCTCTATCTCTACAAAATATACGGAATGACTTATAAGGATTACCTTTCTTTCTCCGCGGTGGAAGGCGCAATCTGCGGAGCGTCCGGCGCGATAAGCGGATTTTTCGCAGGGCTGGTTGCCGCAGTTTCCATGCCCACTCTCCTTGCGGTAATCGACAAATACTATTACACTCCGGTGCTTCCGTATCCGCTGCCGGTCACTGCGGCAGTCGGCGCGGCGTTCTTTACGCTACTTGCGGCAGTGGTCGCGATATTCAATAAAAACAGATTTGTCACCAAACGTTACGGTACCGAAAGAAGATAAAAAAGGAGCCTAAACTATGTTAGAAACCAAAAATCTATGCAGAACCTACAGACCTAAAAACGGCGTGCCGGTCAAAGCTCTCGACAACGTAAATCTTACGCTTGCCGAGCGCGGGATGGTTTTTATTCTGGGAAAATCGGGAAGCGGAAAATCCACGTTTCTTAACGTTCTCGGCGGTCTCGACAAGTACGACGAAGGCGAGCTGATAGTTTACGGAAAGTCCAGCAAAGACTTTTCTCAGTCGGAGTTCGACTCCTACAGAAATACATATATAGGCTTTGTTTTTCAGGAATACAACATCATGCAGGAGTTCTCCGTAGGTCAGAACATTGCGCTCGCCATTCAGCTTCAAGGCAAAAAAGCGACCAGAGAAGCCGTGGCGGAAATTCTCGATAAGGTTGACCTCAAAGGCTATGAGGACAGAAAAACCAACGAGCTTTCGGGCGGACAGAAGCAACGCGTTGCAATCGCCCGCGCTCTCATAAAGGACCCCAAAATCATCATGGCGGACGAGCCCACCGGAGCTCTCGACTCGAGAACGGGCGAGCAGGTTTTCGACACTCTCAAAAAGCTTTCCGAGGACAAGCTGGTTCTGGTCGTATCTCACGACCGCGATTTTGCCGAACGCTACGCGGACAGAATAATTGAGTTTTCCGACGGTAAAGTAATTTCCGACACCACCAAAACGGAAATCGCGGCAACTCCGGAGGGTGAAAAAATCTCTGTCGTCGACGGAAAAATACTTCAGATTAAAGGCGGCTCGACCTTGACACAGGAGGACCTCGAGGTCATAAATTCCTATTTAAAAGCAAACGAGAACGACACCTTTATTTCTCTCGACGGAAATCTCAACAAGGAGCTCCGCAAGGTTTCCAAGATAAACGAAAGCGGCGCTAAAGACGCCTTCCGGAAAACGGAAAAAGAGGACGTCGACGTAAAAGCCTACGGCGAGGACGATTTCAAAACCATTAAGTCGCGGCTGCCCCTCAAAAACAGCCTCAGAATTGCGGCGTCCAGCCTTAAAGCCAAACCGGTCCGCCTGTTCTTTACCATCATTCTTTCGGCGATTGCCTTCACCCTCTTCGGTCTCATGGCTGTTTTCTCTAACTACGACAAGAAGGTAGCTTACATAGAAACCTTTTCCGATTTGGGCACCGAAACCGTTTACGTTATGCGTACAAGCAAGGTTTATTATTTCGCAGACGAATATTATATGGACCCGACGTCTATGAAGCCCGAGGAATTAGCCGCATTGAACGCCGATTTTGCCGAAAAAGGCATTCCGTTCGTCGGAGTTGCCGGCTCATATATCTCGTTTTACGAATCTTTAGGCGAAGAGCTTGGCAAATACGGGTCTTACTACCGCACGGATTTTAATGGGATTTCCACCGTTACCGAAGAACAGCTGGACAAATTCGGTTATACGCTGTACGGCAGCCTTCCGCAAGAAAAGAACGAAATTGCAGTTACGGATTATTTCTTCGACGTCTATAAGACCTCGTATTCCGAAAGAATAAGCTCGACCCTGACCTCTTTTTCCTCTCTTATAGGAGAAACGGTAACCGTCAACAGGCAAGAAGTTAAAATAACAGCCGTCATAGATACGCATTTCGATTCCGAAGAAAGATACAAGCCGTTCAAAACCCACGACGGCACTTCGGAAATGTCGCACGACGAAATCTTAAATCTGGATTCGCAGTTTGATACGGATTTGGCAAGCGGACTGTTCAACGTGTGCTTCGTGTCGGAAAAATTCATGTCGGATTTTGAATTCGACAATACGGTTTACTATTTCGACAAGGGTTACGGCGGATATCACAATATGGTGTACGGCGAGGAGGAAAACCGCATAAGGTCCGCTTACCCTCTCAGCTCCCTGACCGGCTTTGAAAATGACCGCGAGTGCGTTTTCTATTACCCTGACGGAAAAAACTTCGGCGACAATTCCGTCGTATTGAGCATTCTGGATAACTCCGTAAGCGACAGGTTTAGGAGTATTTATCAGCGAGAGATTGACGACATGGAGCCTCCGGAGTCTTTTACAGATGAGGAATACGAAAGATATAAGGTGGAATACAACAACAGATATATAGGTAAGCTGTCAATGTATATGACGTATCTTGCCAGAGACGGTTGGGAAAACAATCAGTACGCCGAGGATTCCGGAAAGACCGTAATGCGGAATACTCTATTAAAAGCCGCGGAAAAGTGCTGGCAATCGATGACCGAGGAAGAAAAAACCGTCAGCTTGAAATATTACCAATGGGTAGGAGATACCGAGATTGCAACGGATATACCGATAAAAGTTTCGGGAATTTATATCGGCGAGTTGGCAACCCGCACCGACAGTCTTTTCAACATTTACCCGAATACGGTACGCTCTGATTACTACGGAGCCGTTTTCTACAGTGAGAATATCGCAAATTCCATGAACAGCCGGCTTGACGGACCTTACGTGGGAGCCGTCGCGAAGCTTCCCGAGGACAAATCGGAGCTGCGTTCTTTCGTAGAATACTTTGACGGAATAAAAGACGAAAAGGGCTGGACATTCCTGTCCAATGCAACGACCTATATCGATTTTCTTGACTTTGTAATCCAATTATTATTGGATATATTCCTCGTTGCGGGAATCGTAATTGCCTTCTTTGCAGCATTCCTTATGATGAACTTCATAGCAACGTCTATCGTTTACAAAAAACGCGAAATAGGAATACTCCGCGCAGTCGGAGCAAGAGGTCTGGACGTGTTCGGAATATTCTTCAACGAGGCAATGATAATCGCCGTTATAAACTTCGCCGTGGCAACGCTTTTCATGTCGATTAGCGTGTTTTCAATAAACACCGCAATACGAGCCGGAATGCCGATAGCCATTACCCTGTTTGCCATATCGGCAGTGCCTCTTATACTTGTTCTCTCGGTAAGTATTCTTACCGCCTTCGTCGCGTCGTTTATCCCGTCCTTCAGAATAAGTCTCAAACGCCCGATAGACGCTATACAGAACAGATAGCCGTTCTTTTTTCTGCGAAGAAAAAAGAACCAAAAAAGACGATGTGCAAGCGAAAACCTGCGAATGCTCGCAACGGTTTTCGCTTGTTGTCTTTATTGGTTGTTTGTTCTTTCCGTCTTTGCGCAAATTTGCCTTTGGCAAATCTGATGAGGGACTGCGTTACTTATAAATCTTTAAAAGCGTATATGCTTGCGGAATAATAAACGCTATACAGAAACTACGAATGGAGTTTAAATCGAAACAATACAGCCCGTCCACGCCGTCATTGCAAGACTTCAGTCGAAGCAATCCAGTGCTTAATAAAATATCCTTATTTATTGCGGGTGGTGCTTCGCGGGACTGGATTGCTTTGTCGCTACGCTC
>CAYXBO010000129.1:0-2444 GCA_964463195.1 uncultured Christensenellaceae bacterium
ATAGATCTCCGCCATTTCGGAAGCCAGGGGCAGCAGCGTTCGGCGGTACTTGCGCTCAAACTTGCGGAGCTTAAAATGTTCCGCGAAACGACGGGAGAAACGCCGGTTCTTCTGTTGGACGACGTGCTGTCAGAGCTCGACACCGACCGCAAAAAAGCGCTTTTCGCCGCGATAAAGGGGGTGCAGACGATAGTTACCTGCACCGAATTCGACGACGGACTGTGCTCGGAATATACGAGATTTTCCTTGAAAGATAAGAGGATTTGCAGTAAAGAGAGGATAAAATGCAACAGTTAAACGACAAAAAACAGGCAGTTTTAAAGGGTCTTAAAATCGACGGGATTTCCGCCGAAGAGATATCGGCGGCGCTGGCCGTTCCTCCGGATAAGGAAATGGGGGATTACGCGCTTCCGTGCTTCAAGTTCGCTAAAGTCCTGAGAAAATCACCCGTAATTATCGCTCAGGAAGCCGCAGCGTCGTACGTTTGCACTCCTCCCGTAAAATCCGTTGAGGCCGTCAACGGTTATCTCAACTTCCGCCTTGACAGCCGCGCCGTTGCCGCAGACGTTCTCGAAAGAGTGCTTGCCGAGGGCAAAAATTACGGCGCCGCAAACGACGGAGAGGGTAAGACCGTTTGTCTGGATTATTCTTCGGTAAACATCGCAAAGCCCTTCCATATGGGGCACTTGTCAACTACGGTTATCGGAGCCGCCCTCTACCGCATCTATAAAAAGCTCGGTTACAAGAGCGTCGGTATCAACCACCTCGGAGATTGGGGAACGCAGTTCGGAAAGCTCATCGTCGCTTGTAAAAAGTGGGGAAGCGCAAAGGAACTCGAGAAAAAGGGTATGAAATGCCTGACCGCCCTGTACGTTAAGTACCACGAAGAGGCGGAAAAGGACGAAATGCTTGATTTTGAAGCCAGACTCTGGTTCAAGAAAATAGAAGAGGGCAATCAGGAGGCGGTCGCTCTTTGGGAAAAGTTTAAGGAAATCACCTTAAAAGAGGTTAAACAGGTATATAAACGCCTTAAAGTCAGCTTCGACAGCTACCACGGCGAGGCGTTCTATAACGATAAAATGCAGCCCGTTCTGAACGAGCTCGAGGAAAAAGGTCTCCTTATCGAGTCGGACGGCGCGAAGGTCGTCGATTTGTCGGCTTACAATATGCCGCCCTGCCTTCTCGTAAAAGCCGACGGAGCAACGCTTTACGCAACCCGCGATTTGGCGACTGCGTATTACCGCAAAAAGCGTTACGATTTCTGCAAGTCGCTCTACGTCGTCGCTTATCAGCAGAACCTCCATTTCGAGCAGGTCTTTAAGGTGCTCGAGCTTTTGGGTAACGACTGGGCGAAGGATTTGGTTCACGTCAAATTCGGTATGGTTTCCATGGAAGGCGGCGAGGCGATGTCCACGAGAAAGGGCAAGGTGATTCTGCTTCAGGACGTGCTCGACAAGACAGTCGCAAGAGCCTTGAAAATTATAAAAGAGAAAAATCCAAACCTCAAAGACGCCGAGGGTACGGCGGAAAAAATCGGCGTGGGCGCGGTCATCTTCTCCGCACTTTACAACGGCAGAATCAAGGATATCGTTTTCAGTTACGATAAGGTTCTCAACTTCGAGGGGGAAACCGGTCCGTATATCCAGTACACCAACGCGAGATGCAACAGCGTTCTCAAAAAAGCGCACGCGGTTTATAAGACCATCGTCAGCCGCGAAAACGCGGTGGCGGATATGAACCTTGACGGTATCGACAACAAAGAGGCAAGAGATGTCGTGTCCCTTATCGACGGTTATACCGACGTTCTCCGCGAGGCGGCGAGAGACTACGAGCCCAGTATTCTTTCGCGCTATCTCGTCAGACTTGCGCAGGCGTATAACAAATTTTATTTTGAACATAGTATCTTAAAAGCCCCCGAAGGGCAGAAGGAAGTAAGGCTCGCTCTGACGGTAGCGGTGCACCGCGTGCTTGAGGACGGTCTGAGCCTTCTCGGAATTGCCGCGCCGAAATCCATGTAATTATGAAAACTCCTATATCCGACCAACATACCCATACTTCTTTTTCCTACGACTGCCACGAGCCGATGGAAAACCAGCTCGCCGCCGCAAAAAATGCGGGGCTTAAGTATATCGCGTTTACAGAGCATCTGGAATACGACAACACTTATGAAGTGATTGCCGACCAGCCACTGGATATCGAGGCTTACGAAAAGAAGTGTCTTTATATAAAAAACAGAGAAAAGGATATCTACGTTGCCTACGGCGTGGAATGCGGTTTTCAGCCTTTGGCATCCCAAAGATATGCAGAAGTGATATCCAAACACGATTTTGACGTTGTTATCAATTCCGTACATATCGTAAACGGCAGAGACCCGTACTTCCCGTCGTTCTACGAGGGAAGACCTAAAGCCCAATCTTACGGGGAGTATTTCAGAGCCGTCAGAG
>CAYXBO010000129.1:2454-4291 GCA_964463195.1 uncultured Christensenellaceae bacterium
TATTTTCAGGCAGTAAGAGAGAGCTTGGAAGCTCCGTACAGATACGACGTTATTGGGCATATCGGCTACGCAATGCGTTACTACCCCGGCGTGGATAAAAGGCTTGACCCGTCGTCCGAAGAGATTGTCCGCGATATCTTTAAAAGGGCAATCGAGCTCGGCAAAACCGTCGAAGTCAATTCGCACGTAAAGCTTACCGGTCTCGGTTCCGTGCCCACCGCGTCCATGCTTAAAATCTATAAGGAGCTGGGAGGCGAGAATATAACCTTTTCTTCTGACGCGCATCAGGCTTTCCGTATCGCCGATAAGTGGCAGTCGGTCTATGCGGTTTTGGAAGAGCTCGGCTTCCGCTATCTTACCGTTTATAAAGAGGGTAAAGCGGAAAAAATTCCTCTTAAATAAGATAACAGAAAATTCCTTGCAAACTAAGCGTGGGATTGTGATACAATATATATGTTCCCGTGGGGATGTTTTGGATTCGACTTGTTGATTGATAGGGGAACGTAAGCATACCGAAGGCTCGTCTTCGTAAAAACGGAAAACTAACATTAAACGCAGACAATAACGTTTACGCTGCCGCCTAGTCGGTAGCCGTCGTCTCCGCAGTCCTACGGGCGGAGTAACGGCGTCAGAAGTAGGGAACGACCCAACGGTGCGGCTCCGAGCCGTCGGGTGGCACTAGGAGCTCGGTGACAGCGCGAATTGTCGGTTGAGCGCGCTGAAGCGACATCTATCAACCAGACTAAGTATGTAGAAAGCGGTTCAATGTCCGGCAAGAACGGGAGTTCGAGTCTCCCCATCTCCACCATGAAAACCTAAAACGGAAACCCGTTTTAGGTTTTCAATGAAATTCGCCTCACGGCAAGTGAAATAGCTGCGCTATGAAATATTCCTCACGGAATATGAAATACGCTGGCGCGTATTGAGGCGAATTTTATTTCATACGGCGAAGCCGTATTTCATATCGGAGATATTTCATGTTGCGGAGCAACATTTCATTTACAGGAAAAATACGAATGAAAGAAAATAAATTGGTTGATTTATCAATAGAATTTTCGCTTGCTATCATGAGTGCGCTAGATAATGTAAAGGGGCACAGTGCATTGGTTAATCAATTAGAACGTTCGGCAACTTCTATCGGTGCAAATATTCATGAAGCTAATTATGCTCACAGTAAAGCAGACTTTATTTCAAAGTTGCAAATCGCCTTGAAAGAATGTTATGAAACGGATTATTGGCTTAGAATTTTTGAAAAATCGCGGTTGGTGGATTCGGAAAGCGTGATAAAGTTAGAAAACGCCTGCGGCACACTTCGTAAACTTCTTATTTCTTCTATAAATACAGCAAAAAAGTAATGTCAATGCAAACAACGATGAACGATATATTATTATTTTCGGATAGAGAAGAGTTCAGGAAGTGGCTGACCGAAAACTGTCTTTCGACCGACGGGGTTTGGCTTTTATTCGGGAAAAACGGCGGTCCGAAAACGCTGAAGGCGGAAGAAGCGCTGGAAGAAGCTCTTTGCTACGGTTGGATTGACGGTTTAATGGAGAGCATTGACAGTAAAAGCTATAAAAAATACTTTTCGCTGCGCCGAAAAAACAGCAAATGGTCCGAAAAGAATAAAGAGTTGGTAAAAAGTCTTGAAGAGCGGGGAATTATGACCGATTTCGGCAGGGCTAAAATAGAAGAAGCCAAACGGAACGGTCAATGGGATAAGCCGAAGCCTGCGGCGGTTACAGACGAGGAAATCGAGCTTTTATCGGAAGTTCTGAAAGAGTACGAGCCGGCATATACGAATTTTATGGCCATGCCGCCCTCGGTGAGGAAAACATAT
>CAYXBO010000130.1:0-4257 GCA_964463195.1 uncultured Christensenellaceae bacterium
TAGGTATTAACAAGGACTCTGAGGTGTAAGGCGCGCAAAAGAGTCCTTTGAAGCGTGTTTGGATTTGCAAGTGATTGGTGTATTTTGTCGCGAAACAAAAAGTACACTTAATTAACAATTTCACTCACCCGCAGGGTGACTTTCATTTCTTCAACAACGCTTTCAACCGTTTCATCTGTTTCCTGAACAGCCAATTTGCAAACATCGTTGTGGACGTTCCCGACTTCAAGGCGCAATGGATTTCGTTTATAAGCGCGTAAAACGCGCATTTCAAGTCGCAGTTTGCGGAGGTTTTAAAGGTGTTTTTGACTGTTTCGTATAAGAAAAAGCGGTCTCCCCACATATTCTGCAATTGGAAAAGCTCGTATTCGGGGTCGCCGAAAACCGAGCCGTACGGGTCGATTATACCTTTCAACTTCAGGGTTTTGCGTTCCACGAGAATATTTGCGATATTTATATCGCCGTGCACGAGACAGGCTTTTTCCACAGGTTCTGCAAAGATTTCGTCAAATCTCCCGAAGGCTTCTTTTGCAAGAGTAACGGGAGCCTTCTTTACTCTCCCGTCCTTAACGCCTTCGTCCGCTTCGGACAGCACGGCTTCCGCGAACTTTTTATAATATTCCGTCCAGCTTCCGGATTTCTCTTCGCCGACTTTGCCGTAACCGTCCGCCGTCTTTCGGCGTATTCCGGCTATAACCGCGGCAACCTCGTCGGCAAGCGCGCGGCGTTTCTTCTTGCCGTAATACGATAAAAGCGGATTTATGAGATTTACGCCGTCAATATATTCCTCTTCGATTATGGCAATCGGAATTCTCTCGCTCGCCTCGTGCAGAGCGTACGGCTCGGGAATAAGCTCTCCCGCCGCTTCCCTTATGAGCTTCAGAGTTTCAAATTCGGAAACTGCAACATCCTGCGCTTTTACGGCTTTGTAAATTCTTTTATCGCCGCCCTTTTCGACGAGAAAGGCTTTCCCGTAAGAGCCGCCGCCGAGATAGGTAATAAACGTTTCGGAATCCGTCCGTTCTTTAACAAATTGAGATATGAAATATCCGACGGTTTCGGTGTCCCACGTAAGAAGGTAACCGTTATCGTCAACTTTATAGTCGCCCGCCGTAAAATCCGCTTGTCGCTTTTTTCTCATAGTTTCCCCGTCTCTTCCCGAAAATCACATTCCGTGGTTTAACTTAAAGTTTTCCTCTACCGCCAAGCCGTATTTGGTGCTGTGCTTGTGCGCCTTAAACGGAAATCTCCATATCTCGTCGCCGAACACGAGGTCTATACCCTCTTCGTTTTTGGTGGTTACGGTGTGCATTTCCTTGATTGACATGGAAACGTGTTCCTTTTCCCCGTCAAACCCGATATTTTCGCGGGTCAGCCAGAACTCTCCCTCGTCGGTTTTGAGCCACTTTTTCTTTTCGGGGTCGAACCGAATGAGCTCCGCCTCGTCGGACATTCTGAAAGCGTCGCCCTTTTCTACGAGCTCCTCTCTCACACACTCTCTTTCCCAGCCGTACCAGAGGTCGAGGCGCTCGAAGGCTTTGCTTCCCTCCGAGGGGGTGAGCACGCCGTAATTGTCGTAGGTCACGGTATTTCCGCAATTATCGCAGATAATATCTCTGTCGGTGGTGCGCATTTCGTATTCCGCGCCGCACTTCGGGCATTTGTAGAGAATGTATTCCATGCTCCGCGCAGGTTTTTTGGAGCGGAATTTAACCCTCTCCAGCTGCTGATAAATGTTGTCGTTGAAGGAAATTGCCGAGGTTACCTTTTCGTAAACCTCCTTCGGGGACATCTGACGGAGCTCCTCTTTGCCTATCAGTTTGGTCATTTTGATTTTTACCTTGCCGTAGTTGAAGCCCTTCTGAAAACGCGGCTTCGTAAGGTACGCTCCGAGCGAATTGGCACAGACGACGGTTGCGTCGGTCATTTTGAGGAATTTCCCTATAGAAGGCGGAAGGTAAGAAAGATTGGTGCCGTCAAGTGAGGTTTTGCCCTCGGGATAAATTATTATGGTACAGCCGTTCTTGACCGCGTCGCACATCATTCTTATGGACGCGATATCCAGTCCGAACTGGTTTTTCGGAATAACTCCGAAGGGTTTTAAAAACGGTTTGAGTATCTTCCAGGTAAACAGGTCTCTGCCCGCCACCACGTTGACTCTTCTCGGCAGGAACGCCGTTCCGATAAACACGATATCCATTACGCTCGAATGGTTGCCGATGACGACGAACGGGCCCTTTTCACCCTTCAGCGCCTTCTTGTCCACGCTCACGCGGTAAATGAATTTCGCAAAGAACTTGACTATCCCGACTATCGGATAATAGACGAACGGGTTCGGTTTTTTGACGGTTGGCTGCTGCTTCGCAGGTAGGTTCTTTTCGCTCATCTGAGGTTCTCCGGATTGAGAGCTTCGAGCTCCGGCAGTACGAACAGTCCGTTCTTTCTGATAAGCTTTCCGTCAAACCATATCTCGCCGCCGCCGTATTTTTCCGTCTGTATCATGACGAGGTCCCAGTGAATCGCTGACTTGTTGCCGTTAGACACGTCCTCGTAGCAGCAGCCGGGAGTCATGTGGATGCTTCCGCTTATCTTTTCGTCGAAGAGAATGTCTCCTATTGGTTCCTCTATAAACGGATTGACCCCCAACGCAAACTCTCCGAAATAACGGGAGCCCTCGTCGGTGTCCAGAATGGCGTTCAAGTCAGCGGTGCGGTTTGAGGTCGCTTCGACAATCTTTCCGTCCTTTACGACGAGACGGACGTCGTTGAATTCGATATCCTTTTCAATGGAGGGCGTGTTGTAATGAATAACGCCGTTGACGCTCTCTTTTACGGGCGCGGTGTAAACCTCGCCGTCGGGGATGTTACATTCTCCGCTGCACTTCTTGCCGCCCACTCCTTTTATGCTGAAGGAAATGTCCGTGTCGCAGGGACCTACGAGCCTTACCTTGTCGGTGCGGTCGATAAGAGCTTTCAGCGCGTCCATCGCCCTGTCCATTTTAGCGTAATCCATCGTGCATACGTCGAAAAAGAATTTTTCGTACGCTTCGGTGGACATTTTGGCAAGCTGAGACATGCCCTCGGTCGGCCAGCGGAGAATAACCCACTTCGTGTTGTTGACGCGTTCGTCAACAACCGCGCGCATGATTTTATCGTACATTGCGGTAATTTCGGAGGGAACGTCGCTCTTTTCATAGCTGTTTCCGCCGCCTCTTACAGCGATATACGCGTCCATCTGCTTCATAAACGCAATGTCCGCGTCGCGCTTGAACTTCGCCGCCTCCTCGGTCATTCCGAGAAGGAGCTCGCGGTTCACCCTCGGATTTAGTATGTTGACGAACGGCGTGCCGCCCGCCTTGTAAACCTCTTTAACGAGCGCCCTGACGATATCGTCGGGGGTTCCTATCGCTTCTATAAGCACCTTTTCGCCCGCCTGTACGCGGCAGGAATAATTGACTAACCCGTTTGCTAATTTTTCGATTCTTGAGTCCATAGCTTCTATTATAAACCTTCTTTACGTTGATTTTATTGCTGCGCCTTCATACTTTTGCGAATTTTGTCGGAACGGTATTGAGACGCTTATTTTACTTTCTTTTCGGGATAATTGAAATTGGTTTTCCGAGCCGCAATCAGAACGTTATAGTACATTGCCGCGTCGTTTCTCGCTTCGTCCAAATCGTGGTCGAAGCTTGCGGAGCACTCCTTATCCTTTGCCCCCGGAATTTCCCCTTCGTATTCCGACACGAAATCGAACGTCCTTATGATAAGCGGCAGTATGTCCGGAACGTCCAACGCTCCCGCAACCACCAACGAAAAGCCCGTGCGGCTACCTCTGCAGCCGAAATGTATAATCTTTTTACCCCACAGCTCGTCGCTTCGGAGAAAGCTTTCCGCCAGATGTTCTATGGTGTGCATGGACTGCGGAGTCATCTGCTCCTCGGCGTACGGGCGCTTCAGCCTCACGTCAAACGTGGTAACCACGTCGTATTCGCCTGCGGCGGTGCGGTTCTCCACGTAAAGTCCGGCTTTGAGCTTCTTATGGTCGATATCGAATTTGGCAAGTTTTTCCATATCTGAATTATACCAAACCCGCCCCCGCCCGTCAACGCGCTAACGCTCAATCTTCCCCGAACTTTGCAAATCGTCAAAAAAACGCTTTACAACTCCCCCGAACTTTGTTAATATATTTAAGCACAAGGGCAATTAACTCAGCTGGTAGAGTGTCTTCTTGACGTGGAGAAAGTCAGCGGTTCGAGTC
>CAYXBO010000131.1:0-4250 GCA_964463195.1 uncultured Christensenellaceae bacterium
AAAAATATTCTCGTAAGCTCCGATTCTGAATAACGGTTTATTACCTCTCTCGCAGTAAGCGCCGCCGTTCTGTCCATTCTCATATCGAGCGGAGCGTCTTTCATATACGAAAAACCTCTTTCTCCGTTATCGAGCTGATAACTGCTGACACCCAAGTCGAGAAGTAAGCCGTCGATTTTGTCTACCTTCAGTCTGTCGAGTACCGCTTCGAGATTTTTGAAATCGTCTTTTACCAGCGTTACTCTCTCTCTGAACTCCGAAAGTCTTTTCTCGCAGGCTTTCAGAGCGTCGTCGTCTTTGTCTATTGCGATTAACCTTCCACCCTTATTGAGTTTTGAGGCTATCGCGTAGCTGTGTCCGCCTCCGCCTGCCGTGCCGTCAACGTATATTCCGTCGGGTTTTACGTCGAGTCCGTCAATGCACTCCGAAAGCATTACGCTTTTATGGTTGAACTCCATTATACGCCGTACCTGTCCTTCACGGTAGAGAGCGCCCTGTCGATGCTGTCTTTACCCTGAAGCTCGCGGCGGTCGAAGCTCTTCTCGGACCACACTTCTATTCTGTCGCGCACTCCGACGAACACAACGTCCTTATCTATATCCGCGTACTCCTTAAGGTACTGGGAAAGAACGGAGCGTCCCTGATTGTCCTCTTCTATAGGCATTATGGATTCGGTCAGGGCGCGCAATGCGTTTTGTGCTTCGAGGTCGGAGAGAGGTGCGTTCTCAAGACCCTTGAGAAGATTGTCCAGTTCCTCTTCCGGCAATACGAAAAGGCAGTTCTGTATGCCGCGCATAATAACCGCAGGACGTCCGGCAAGAATTGCCTTAAAGCGTGCGGGCAGTCTCATACGGTTTTTTTCATCCAGTTTCAAACGGTGAGTTCCGTAAAAGACCGACATACTTATAACCTCCTTTATGATTGCAACACTATAGTAACATAGCCGCTTTCCACTTTCAACCACTTTTTTCCACTCTACTGCAATTTTTATAAAATTTTTTTGTCAGAAAAAGAAATTTTCGCAAATAAGCGAACACCTGTTTAGAATAAGGCGAAAAATTGACTTAATAAGCTGAAATTTGTCGGTGGAAACTTATCCCTGAATAAGAGCGGGATAAAAGTTTAACGCGTCACAGGTTGTGAGATAATAGGTAATTCCGTTCTTTAAAAAGGTTCTTTTGTAATAGGGTTGTTTGCCGTGAATGTGTCCGTAAACGACCTTGTTTACTCCGTACTTTTCCAAAAGTCCGGTAACAGCGCTGTCCTCCGTCCGGTTGTTAAACGGCGGATAATGAGTCATGACAATCAGGTTGTCGCCCTCCTCCATAAGCTTCTTCGCTTCGGTAAGCGACATCTCCAGACGAATTACTTCTCTGTCGAATACCTTTTTATCTTCAGCCGTTTGCTCGGAAGGTTTTTCGGCAACCGTCCACCCTCTCGTTCCGGCAAAAACCGTGTTGCCGATTTTTACCGCGTTGTTCTGAATGGCAAAGACTCCGTCGGGCAATGCGGATTTTACTTTGGAGTAGCTCGACCACCAATAATCGTGGTTGCCTTTTATTATAATTTTGCGTCCGCGCAAACGGCTTAAAAATGCCAAATCGGCAAGCGCCATATCAAACTCCATAGCCCATGAGAGGTCGCCCGCAAGCAGTACGATATCCTCGTCGGTGACAACGGAGTTCCAGTTTTTTTCTATCGTCTTAAAATGGTCGACCCACATCTCGCCGAAAACATCCATCGGCTTTACGACGGTAAAAGAAAGATGCAGGTCGCTTATCGCAAAGATTTTCATACGAAGAGTTTAGCATATTGCCGCCTCTTTGTAAAGTTATTTGATAACCTTATACGTCTGTTCAGGTGAGCGTTGTAGGATATAGAGTTTGATTTAAAAACGCCGTGCAAACGTTATCCGCATATTCGGTGCACTCTCTTATATTAAGATAGCCGTACGCGGGAATAACCAACTCGACTTCAGCTATTATCTTGGTTATTATCACGGCGCAATAGGAAGCCGTTAAGGTGTTGCCGTCGAATACGCCGATTAAACCTTTTACGCTTGCAAGGTTTTCCACGGTCGCCGGAAAGATGCTGTTGTCCGGAACTCTCAGAACCACGTCCTGTGTAAAGCTTACGTTTGCCGTTCCGTAAATGAGATTGCCGCCCGCATCCGTTGCGGTGACCGTTACGGGAACGGTTACAACGTAGCTTACGCGGGAATATATCCCACCCTCAATCGGCGTTATGGACAGCCCCGAAACGATACCGTTAGAGGTGTTGTTCAGGCTGACGAAATTTACCGGAACCTGACCTACCGGAAACGATACCGTAATAACTTGATTTTGTAAGGAATATCTTCGTAAACACGCATCGAAAACCCTTTTGGTTTCAATACAGACTTTTTTTGTGCAAGACATAATCCGACCTCCACTTTTAATTACTCCATTTTATGAAGGAAACCGGAATATGTGTGTATTTGAATTTAAAAAGCCGAATTAAATTGAATAAAACTATTCCAAACCCAGCACGGCGTCGATACGCGACAGTATTTGTTCCTTGCCGGTTTTTTGAGTTGAGGAAATCGGATAGATATTCGCAGGACCTATTCCCAAGGATACGGCTATTTCGCGAATTCTCTTTTGTTGCGCAGCCCTCGACAGCTTATCCGCCTTGGTGGCGATTACCGTAAAATTGATATTGTAATGAACCAGATACTTCATCATCATCTTATCGTCAGAAGTCGGCTCGTGACGGATATCGACCAAAAGAAAAACGTTTTTCAGCGCGGGGCTCGACTGAAGATACCCTTCGATGAGCTCCGCCCATTTGTTCTTTTCGGCGTCGGAAACCTTGGCAAAGCCGTACCCGGGAAGGTCCACCAAATAGAACTCTCCGCGGTTTACGGAAAAATAGTTGATAAGGCGCGTTCTTCCGGGGAGCTTAGACGTACGGGCAAGCTTGCCGTTATTGGTCAGAAAATTTATGAACGACGATTTGCCGACGTTGGATTTGCCGGCTACGGCAATTTCCTTGCCGTCGTGCGCTATAATCTTATCGGTTGAGGCAACGGATACCGTGAACTCCGCGGACTTAATTATCACAGCCGTTCTCCGAACACGATGGGCGCAACCTCGCTCCAGTTCCTGACGAAATTGAATTTCATCTTATTCTTGACGACACCCGGAAGCTCGTCGTAATCGCGCTTGTTTTCGGCGGGAATTATCATATCGGATATGCCGTTTCTTAAAGCCGCAAGGCTCTTCTCTTTAAGTCCGCCAATCGGCAGAACCTTCCCTCTCAGGGTGATTTCGCCGGTCATTGCAACGTTGTGCTTGATGGTCTTTTTGGAAAGCGCAGACATTATTGCCGACGCCATGGTAATTCCCGCAGACGGACCGTCTTTCGGGGTTGCCCCCTCGGGAACGTGTATGTGAACGTCGTTGTCTTTCAATAAGGCGAGGTCCACTCCGTAATCGGCTGCAACCGTCTTGACGTAAGACAGCGCGGTACGGGCGGATTCCTTCATAACGTCGCCCAGATGTCCCGTCAACACGACCTCGCCCTTTCCGCCGGGAACGAGGGTCGCCTCAATCGTCAGCATGGTTCCGCCGACCGAGGTCCACGCAAGACCGTTGGCAACGCCGACCGCGTCCTCTTTCTGAACCTCGTCCTGAAGATACTTCGGTTTCCCGAGATACTTTTCGAGATTGCTTTTGGTAACCTTAATGGGCGCATGCTCGGGGTCGTCGGCAAATACCGTGGCAACCTTGCGCATTATTGCCGACAGCTCCTTCGAGAGACCGCGAACGCCGCTCTCTTTGGTATACTTCTCTATTATCTCCTCTATTGCGGCGTCGGAAATTTCTATCCATTCGGGTTTCAATCCGTTTTCGGCAACGACCTTTTTGACCAGATGAAGTTTTGCGATATTGAATTTTTCCAGATGAGTGTAACCGCTCATTTCGATGAGTTCCATACGGTCCAGAAGCGGTGCGCTTATCGGCTCGAGACTGTTTGCAGTCGTAATGAACAATACCTGCGACAAGTCGAACGGAAGCTCAAGATAATGGTCGCGGAAGTTCTTGTTCTGCTCGGGGTCAAGCACCTCCAAAAGCGCGCTTGCGGGGTCGCCCTTATAATCCGCTGCCATTTTGTCGATTTCATCCATAAGAAATACCGGATTGGACGAACCCGCCTGATGTATGGAAGTTACGATTCTGCCCGGCATCGCGCCGACGTAGGTCTTTCTA
>CAYXBO010000132.1:0-4207 GCA_964463195.1 uncultured Christensenellaceae bacterium
TGATTTCACTCACGCGTCAGCGTGAATTTCACCGCCACGCAGTGGCGATTTCACTCAATCGCTCTGCGATTGATTACAACTTACTTACGACCGGTCCTTCCTTCGTATCCATTACGGAATAGCCGAGAGCGGTTATTTCCGCGCGGACGGCGTCGGCTTCCGCCCAGTTCTTGGCGGCTTTTAATGCGGCGCGTTTTTCGACGAGAGCCGCAACCTCTGCGGGAACCTCGACAGGTTCGGGGCGCGGAGCGGTTACCTTATCGAAATTCAAGCCGAATATTTTGTCGAATTCGAGAGCTAAAGCGTAAACGTCTTTGGACTTCGGTTCTTTTAAGAGGGTGAACAGAACGCCCAATGCAAGCGGCACGTTTAGGTCGTCGTCGATTGCCGCCTTAAATTCCTCGCGGTACCTGTCGAGGACGGAAGCGTCGGTCGGGGTCTGCGCGGATTTATGCTGATAGAGCTGAGCGTTCAGGCGTTCTCTCGCCGTTTTGGCGGCGTCCATTCCGGCAAAAGTGAAGTTGAGCTTCTTGCGGTAATGGGTGTTCAGGCAGAAAAAGCGGAAGTCTAAGGGAGCGTAGCCCATTTCCTCAAGCTGCGCGACGGTGTAGGTGTTGCCGAGCGACTTTGACATTTTGCCGCCGTCAACCTGCATGAACTCGCCGTGCATCCAATAATTGACCGACTGCTTGCCGGTTAAAGCCTCGTTCTGCGCGATTTCGTTTTCGTGGTGAATGGGAATATGGTCCACGCCGCCGCTGTGGATGTCGAACACGTCTCCGAGATACTTGCGGCTCATTGCTGAGCACTCGATGTGCCAGCCGGGGTAACCCATGCCCCAGGGGCTTTCCCACTGCATAATGTGGTTTTTTTCCGCCTTTTTCCATACGGCGAAGTCTGCGGGGTGGCGCTTTTCGGAATTGACTTCGACGCGCGCGCCCGCAAGCTGGTCTTCGAGGCTTGCGCCCGAGAGCTTGCCGTATTCGGGGAATTTGGCGATATCGTAATAGATGCCGTCCGAGGTTTCGTAGGCGTAACCTTTTTCGATAAGCTGTTCCACGTACTTTATCATGTCCGGAATGTGCTCCGTCGCTTTTGCGACAATTTCCGGTTTGCCTATATTGAGCTTCGCCAAATCCTCAAAGAAGATTTTGGTGTAAAATTCCGCAATTTCGAGCGGCGTTTTGCGTTCTCTTTTCGCGGCAATCGCCATCTTGTCTTCGCCGTCGTCCGCGTCGGACAGAAGGTGACCGACGTCGGTTATGTTGACGACTCCTTTGAGCTTATATCCGTCGTAACGGAGTACGCGGCGGATGATATCCATAAAAACGTAGGTGCGCATGTTTCCGATGTGCGCGTAATTATAGACGGTCGGACCGCAGGAATACATCGTGACGAATTTTTCGCGGATAGGGGTAAAGTCCTGTTTTTTTCTGGTCAGGGTGTTATAAACTTTCAGCATATATCATCGTCCTTCGGGTCTTGGTTGGAAATACTGTATTTGCAGGCGTGAACGCCCAATTTTTCTTCGAGTGTGGAAATTCTGTGGTTAAGTCTTGCGATTTCTTCAAGTATCGGGTCGGGAAGCTGTTGGTCGAGCTCGTCGAGCTTTTTGCCGTGCATGCGGACGACACGCCCCGGAACGCCGACCACCGTCGCGTGAGCCGGCACGTTATGTAAAACCACCGAGCCAGCGCCGATTTTCGCGCCGTCGCCGATGACTACCGGACCCAGAACCGTCGCTCCCGCCGAAACCATAACGCCGTCTCCGAGGGTGGGGTGGCGTTTGCCGGTGTCTTTTCCCGTGCCGCCGAGGGTTACGCCCTGATAAATGGTGGCGTTTTTGCCGATAACCGTGGTTTCTCCGATAACGACGCCCGTCCCGTGGTCGATAAACAGTCCGGGACCGATTTCCGCTGCCGGATGAATGTCTATTCCGTATTTTCTGTGCGCGCGCTGGGAGATAATCCGCGGATAAAACCGCCAGCCCTTTTTGTAGAGCCAGTGCGCAAAACGGTAGGTTTTTACGGCTTTAAAGCCCGGATAAGTTAAAAATACCACCGCCTTCGAGGTGGCGGCGGGGTCGCGCGATAGTGCGGCCGCAAAATCCTGTTTTATATTGTCGAACATATTACCTCTTTATATTTGTAGGCGACGGAGCCGGCGCGCCCATAGGTCTGCCCATAGCCGGCATCGGTGCGCCCATAGGTCTTCCTGCCGGTCTCTGCTGGGGAGCGCGGCGCGGCTGCTGCTGTTGTCTGCCGTTGTTTGCGTTTTGCTGAGCGCGTTCCACGAGAGCGGGCGTCGGGGGACGGTTGCCCTTCGGAACGTAGGTCGGAAGCGACGAGGTGCGGTTTTTGAAGAGCTTCGGCAAGATGAGCGCGATAACCGCCGGAATAAACGCGAGGATTATCGTGAAGTTTACCGTAACGTACGCGTTGCTCTCCGAAAGAAACGCCCCGTCGTTGAAGATAAAGTAGTTGCCGAAACAGTTGCTCGGTTCAACGCCCGCCTGTATTGCCAGAAACGCCGGCATCACAAGCGCGATTGCCAAGAAGATTATCGCGAATATGGCGTAGACGTGCAACCGCCTTCCCGTGAAGGTGAACATACTCACAATCGACGACACGATTCCGCAAACGGCGGTTACGAACAGCCCGATTATTGCGATAATCGTTCCGTAGACTGCGATTATATATATGAGATTGGAGGTGTTATAGGTGCCGTCGGCTTGCTTTCCGAAGGAAAGAAATTCGTCCTGATTCATAATATATTTGGCGTAATACCAATCCGCACCGTCGAAAACCGGAAGGTTCTCGATGGGGTCGATGCGGTAGGACGACATCGCCGAGGTGCGGAAGAATGCGTTCGCCACGTCCCAGACCGACAGCTTTATCGCCGTCATTCCGAGCTCTGCGTGCACTCTTACCGTCGCGGGGGTGTTGCCCATCGCGTCCTTATATAACGTGCCTTTTTCCAGCTGTTTGCCTTCTTCCCAGAGCCCGAGAGGCCACTTGCCGTCGTTTTTTATGAGAAAATCGTTCTTGGACGACAGCTTGAACATATAAAGCGAGTCGATATGGAAGCTGAACGCCGCATCCTCTCCGGAAGAATTGAGCGAGTTGTCGAAGCTTGCGGGAAGAATGGAGCCCAATGCAAGAATGACAATCATTAAGACGATAAGAACTATGGTAAGGAAGGGAAGCGCAATGCCGTAATAGCGCGTTTTACGGAAGTATTCGTCAAACTTGAAGTCCATCGTGTCGTAACGGGACACGCTGCCTTTTCCGGTAGCCTCGGGTTTGATTCCCATCCGCTCAAGCCGCGCGTAAAGCTGTGTGCTGCCGTAAAGACCGTTGTCCACCTTTTTGCGCATGGCAAGGAGCTCCTTCTTTCTGTCGCGGAGCCTTGCTTTTTTGCCGGGGGAGTTCGCTCTCAGAATCTGTTCGTTGAGGTGCGTTAACTGCCCGTCTATAGCATAACGAAGGGTAACCTCGTCTTCCGCACGCCAAGCCGAAGCATTTCTATGCTTTAAATCGGTGGCGTTCGGTTTTCTGACTTTTCTTGCTTTTTTAGCCATAGTAAAACTATTATATAATATAATAGTTCGGCTGTCAATATATACTCAAAAATTGGAAAAGCGCAATGCGCAATGCTGCGCAATGAAATTTGCACCTTTGGTGCAAGTGAAATTGTCCGCAAGCGGACAGTGAAATTGCTCGCAATGCTCGCAATGAAATTCAATTCCTCACTTCCGTTCGTCATTGAGTTGAGGATAAATAGCCGGTGGCTCCGTCATTGCGCGGAGCGTAGCGACAAAGCAATCCAGTCTTAAATAAAATATCCGCTTTTCACGGGGAAATCGTGTTTAAAATCTAAAAGTAAAATAAGTCGTCAACAAAGACGAAAGCCGTGGGTTTCAGCAACACAGTTGCGAACTCGCGGCGTTACAACGTCTTTTTTGCGTTCACCAATCACTTGCAAATCCGAATACGATTTTATCGGCAGATTTCGCATTATACTGCGTTAAAGCCCTTGCCAAGCCATCTATGGATTGTCTGCGACCTTTGCCTTGTATACTATCGAAATCTGCTCGATAAAATTGCAAAGCACTTCAAAGTGACTATTTTGCGATGATTTGCGGCGAAGAGCCCGCAGTCAATACCTGTAGGTATTAACAAGGACTCTAAGGCGTAAGGCGCGCAAA
>CAYXBO010000133.1:0-4143 GCA_964463195.1 uncultured Christensenellaceae bacterium
ATGTTCGCAAGTTTGCGCGGACTCCCGCCCCGCAGGGGCTATGCCTCAAGAAGCGTTGCCGGGGGACGCCCCCTGCATCGCAAAAGAGGGGGCGGAGCGTTTTTTGGTACTTTTTGTCGCGAAACAAAAAGTACGAATATTACAAATACCTATCTAAAATATCAAGAATTTCTTGTGGTGTTCGTGCTTGATAAACTGCAAGCTTTATAGCTTTTGCATTCGGATTTCCTTTTACAAAATAGGGGATTTGCTTGCGCATATTGGCGGCGACGGATTCTTCGGAGAACGTGCGGCAGGAAACTTCCATCTGAAACGCTACGGCTTTTCTGATGTCGAAGGAATAGGGGATATCTGCAAGCTCGGAAAAGATATAGGGTTTTCCGATTGCGCCGCGCGCAATCATAACGCCGTCAACTCCCGTTTCCGCAATCATTCTGTCGTAGCTTGCCTTGTCAGTCACGTCGCCGTTTCCGATGACCGGAATACGGAGAGCTTCTTTAACGAGGCGGATGGGGGCATAATCGACTGCTCCGCTGTAGTAGTCTTCCCGCCGTCTGCCGTGGACGGTAACTGCCGCAGCTCCCCCTTCTTCGGCGGCAAGCGCGGCTTCCACGCACTCCGTCGAGCCCTTGGAAAAACCCGCTCTCATTTTGACCGTAACGGCTCTTTCTCCCGCCGCTTTTACGGTTGCCGCAACGATATCCCGAATGAGCTCTGGGCGGAGAAGCAGGGCGCTGCCTTCGCCGTTTCTGACTACCTTCGGAACGGGGCAACCCATATTTATATCTATAATATCGAAGTCTTTAAGTACGGGATAAGTAAGCACCTCGGCAAAAATGTCCGGCTCCGAGCCGAACAGCTGACACGCCTTTATCTTCTCGTATTCGCTGGTTGCGAGAAGCTCTGCGGTGTTCTTGTTTTTATAGTAGAGACCCTTTGCGGAAACCATCTCGGTGTAGGTCAGCCCTGCGCCGTAAAAGGCTTGCAGTGCGCGTGCGCCTATATCTGAAAAACCGGCTATAGGCGCCCAAACAACGTTATTCGGCAGACTGAACGCGCCGATTTTCATTTAAGATTTCCCTTGGCTCTTTGGTAAACGGCTTCCTTTTCCTCAAGAGACATAGCCGCTAAATCGGTTTTTTCCTCGTCCGCAATTCTCTGCATTTCCTTAACTCTCGCCTCGAATTTTGCGGAGCTTTTAAAAAGTGCGACCTCGGGGTCTACTCCTAAAAGCCGGACGGCGTTTACGGCGGCGAAGAGAAGGTCACCCGCTTCGTTCTCAATGTCTTCCGCGTTTCCCGAAGCTTTGGCTGCGGCGAGCTCGCCGATTTCTTCATTCAGTTTTACGACTGAGGATTCGTAGTCGGGGAAGTCGAAGCCTATTGCCTTTTTTGCAATCTTCTGAACCTTGGCGGCGCGCATGACGGAAGTGAAGGTGACGGGCACCGCGTCGAGCTTGTCGCATACGTTCTTCTGACCTTTTTCGACGGACTTTGCCTTTTCCCAGAACAGAAGGGCTTCCGCGCTGTCTTTCGCCTTATCCTTTCCGAAAATGTGGGTGTGGCGGAAAACGAGCTTGTCCGTCAGATGCTTTATCATTTCGGCTACGGTGAACTCCCCGTCCTCTTCCGCTATAACGGAATTTAAGACGGACTGTAAAAGTACGTCTCCGAATTCCTCTTTCATCTTTTCAGTGTCGTTAAGGTCGATTGCTTCGACCATTTCGTAAGCCTCTTCTATGGCGTTACCCCTGATGGTTTTGTGGGTCTGCGCTCTGTCCCACGGACAGCCGTCCGGCTGTCTCAGGCGGTAGATTACCGAAACGAGCCTTGCGAATTCCTCTTTTACTTCCTCGTAATACTTATCATCCGGATTCACTGTTCCTTGCCTCCCAAAAGCGAAGTTTATTGCGTAATTTCAGCAGTTTTTCGCCGAAGGGAAGGGAAACGAGTTCGTTATCGTCCAGCGCCTTTAAAATGAGCCACATTCCGGCGTAGATTATAAATCCGACCGCGCCTGCGGTTACCGCGCCCCAAATCCCGTGGAGAAAAACCACTATCAGCAACATTATTGAGGACATTATAGCACTCGACAGGGCGATAACGCCAGTTATTTTGCCCATATTCTCGCTTTTTCCGGACAGCACGCGAAGGGACGCCGCGTTCATGAGCATTGCCGCGAGGTTGGAAACCATAGAAGCTACGGCAACTCCGTATATTCCTATAAAGGGCATGAGAATGAGCTCCGTTCCGACTTTGAGAACCGCCGCTACGGCGTAATTCTTTATGGGACGCTGAAGCTCGCCTAAAGCCTGAAGAACCGACATGAATATCTGTCCGCACAGAAGAGTGACGGTGGACACCGAGCCTATCCTCAAAAGCGTTGCGGCGGTCGCCGTTTCGGATGCGGAAAACGCGGGATAAAGCAGGTTAATTATCCCTTCCGCCGCGACCAGAAAGAATATGGCAAATGGGAACCCCACGCTTATCGCAACCTTTATCGCAGTGGCGGATTTGTTTTTGATTGCGTAGAGGTTGTGTTCTTCCTTGTCTTTAGCTACGGCGGGAACAATTGCAACCGAAAGGGCAATTCCCAGAACCACGGGAAGGCTTATAAGCGAGGAGACCGGTCCGGAAAACAGTCCGTAGTCTGCGGTGGCTTTGGCGACGGCAACCCCGAGCTTCGACAGAAAGTTGACGACCAGAATACTGTCGATAAACTGCGTTACGCTGGCTATCACCGCGCACACCGTCATAGGAATAGAAAACGCAAGTATGGCTTTATATTCGTTTTTCGCGTCCCGCCATTTGGTTTTGGAAATCAGAGCTCCGTCCTCTTTTCTGAAGCGGAAATAGAGAATTAAAAAGGTTGCGACCTCTGATAAGGTTACGCCGACGAGCGCCCCGAACACGCACCACCTAATCCCTAAGGGGCGCAGCAACCAGGCAAGGAGAAGACCTGCGACGAGCTTGACTATCGCTTCCGAAACGTTAGACCACGCCGAGGGAACCATGTTGTGTTTGCCTTGGAACCAGCCTCTCAATACGGAAATCCCCGACACGAAAAACACCGCTGGAGCTATGGCAAGGTAGCCTAAAATCGCGTCGCTGTTATGCTGTAAAATAGCAAGAGGATAAGCTAAGGCAACCATTATCAGCATAAAAAGTATCCCAAACACGCCCATTACTATCGACGAGGAGGAAATGACCGACTTCGCGCCGTCGTAGTCGCCCGCCGCGTGTTTTCTGGAAGTCAGAATGGAAACCGCTTGCGGCAGAGCTCCGGACGAGGATGTGAGTATCAGGGCGTACAGCGGAAAAACCAACTGATACACGCCCATACCTTCCGCGCCCAAAATGTTCGTCAGCGGTATGCGGTACAGCGCGCCGATTATTTTTGCGGCAACGGTCGCAAAGGCGAGTATCGACGCGCCCCGAATGAATCCGGTTTTCTTCTTTTTCATATTAAACCGATAAAGATAAAAGCTGACCCGCAGTCTCGAGGAGCTTGGTCTGAGCGTCGGTAATTCTTCCGTCGGTTCTCATCATAACCGCACCCAATGCGTCACCTCTCGAAACGAGCGGAACGATGAGCATTTCCTTGCAGGACGGAGAGTTTTCCGCTGCGGGGATAACCTCGTTGGTCGGAACCCTCGATTCGATGGCTTCCCAGAGTCTTACGGAAATTCTCTTGCCCACCTCGCTTTTTACGCCCGAAGCGACTATGCTGTCGCGGTCGCAGATGACTATCTGTCCGCCCGAGGTTTTGGTTAAAATGTTGTGATATTCCTTAAATAGTTCGGTCTGAACCGCCATAGGCGAATACTTTTTCAGAACCACGCATTCGTTATCCTCGACGAAAACTTCCATTTCTTCGCCTTCTCTTATGCGCATCGTGCGCCTTATCTCTTTAGGGATAACCACGCGTCCCAGTTCGTCTATACGTCTGACCATTCCCGTTTCTTTCATAATTTAAATACCTCCGTTGCAGTTAGAATGAAGAGAACTTGAAAGTTTTATACATAGATGGAATATGATGTTATTTGTACTTTTTTGTGGCAGGACAAAAAAGTACGTAAAAAAGCCTGTCGCCCCCTCTTTTGCGATGCAGGGGGCGTCCCCCGGCAACGCTTCTTGAGGATAT
>CAYXBO010000134.1:0-4104 GCA_964463195.1 uncultured Christensenellaceae bacterium
AAGAGGGGGCGGAGCGTTTTTTGGTACTTTTTGTCGCGAAACAAAAAGTACGCATAGCAAACCATCTCACCCGCGCCCCGCGGCGCGCCCTACTTTCCAAGCTCCAGCATATTGTCTATGCACCGCCTTGCCTTCGTCATTACTTCTTCGGGAAGAGTTATTTCCTCCCCGCCCGTTCCTTTAACGCAATGGTAAACGTCCGCAAGAGTGGTAAGCTTCATATTGTGACAGACGCAGTCCCTAGACAGCGCGTAAAACCTCTTGTCGGGACACTCGAACTGCAGGTGCTGAACGATACTGTTTTCCGTTCCGATTATAAATTCCTTATCCACGCTCTTTCTGGCGTAAGCCATGATAGCCGTCGTGCTTCCTGCGAAATCGGCGAGCCTAGTCACCTCGGAAAGGCATTCGGGGTGAACTAAAACCTTGGCGTTCGGGTGAGCAGCTTTGGCTCTTTCCACGTCTTTTGCGTTCATTCTCACGTGAACGGGGCAGCCGCCGCTAACGAACTTGAAGTTCTTTTCGGGAATCTGCTCCGCCACCCACGCACCTAGGTTACAGTCGGGAATAAAGAGGATATTTTTACTCTCCATATTGCGGATGACCCTGACTGCGGACGCGGACGTTACGCACACGTCGCAGACGGTTTTCAAATCCGAAGTGGTGTTGATATACGCGACGACCGCGTAATCGGGATAGTGTTTCTTAAGATATTCGACGTCGGATACGGTCAGCTGCTCCGCCATCGGGCAGCCTGCGTCTGCGTTAGACAGAATTACCTTCTTTTCGGGGGAAAGTATTTTAACCGTCTCCGCCATAAATCTTACGCCGCACATCAGAACGGTTTTCGCGTCGGACTTCGAGGCTTCAACGCTGAGTCCGTAGGAGTCGCCCACGTAATCGGCAACCTCCAGAATATCCTGACTCTGATAAGCGTGCGCAAGTATGCAAACGCCGTTTTCTTTTTTGAGCTTTAAAATTTCCTTTTGTAATTCGGTAGTGGTAAACATGTCAGTCCTTCTTGTTATCTTTGGTTCCCGAGCCGAAGTCAACGGGCTCGTATTCGTTTAATTTTGCGAAAAATCCTTTTTCTCTCAGCTTGTTCTCAATCTCGTCGAGCGTAGCCTTGTCGTCCGCCGTAACGGTATGGTAATGGTATCCGGAGGTTACGTTCTTCAAAAGCTTGGATTTGCCGGTTTTAATGTTCTGAACGTAATCGGCGACGTCTTTTCTGGAGCGGATATTCATATCCGCGCGAACAACGCCGTAGGCTTTATGGTATACGAAAACGTCCTTAATCCTTCCGCCGAGGTCGACTATTAAGGTGAGCTCCTCTTCGACGTCGTCGTCGGAGTGAATGAGCTTGAACACCCTTTCGCACCCGCTGTCCGAAAAGAGTACGTAACCGCGGTTTGCGGAAAATATGCGGTGACCGTTTGCACGCAAAAGCGCCACGTCCTGCACAATCAGCTGACGCGTGACGTCCAGTTTTTCGGCAAGAGCCGTCCCCGACACGGGAACGTCCGCGTCTGACAGTATTTTCAGAAGTTCTTTTCTTCTTTCTTCTCCCTTCATTTTTCCTCTATTCCTGTACGGGGTGTAAATTTTTAAGGGATAAATCCATTATCGGCGCGGAATGCGTGAGAGCTCCGCTGGATACGTAATCCACTCCGAGGTCGGCAAGTTTTGCGATATTTTCACGGGTAACGTTTCCGGACACCTCAATTTCGGCGCGTCCGGAGATATAATCCACCGCCTCTTTCATCTGCTCGTGCGACATGTTGTCGAGCATTATTATATCCGCTCCGGCTTCAACCGCGTCTTTGACCATATCGAAATTCTCCACCTCGACTTCGATTTTTCTGACGAACGGCGCGTAAACCTTGGCAAGCCTCACCGCTTCCTTAACTCCGCCCGCGGCGCCTATGTGGTTGTCCTTTAAAAGAACGCCGTCGGTCAGATTGTAGCGGTGATTGTTTCCGCCCCCTATCCTTACCGAGTATTTCTCGAATATGCGGTTGTTGGGGGAAGTCTTTCTCGTGTCGAGAAGCTTAATTTTCGTGCCGTTCAATAAGGAAGCCACCGAACGGGTGTAAGTCGCAATTCCGCTCATTCTCTGAAGATAATTGAGAGCCGTTCTCTCTCCGCAGAGAACGGTTCTTATGTCGCCGCGGACCTTTGCGATAAGCTGACCTTTCTTTACCTCGTCGCCGTCTTTTACGAACGTTTCCACCTTCGTGTCGGCGTTAAGAAGAGTAAACACTCTTTCAAACACCTGCAAACCGCAGATTATACCGTCCTGCTTGCAAATCAAATCGGCTTCGCCGGTTTTTCCCTCGGGCATAACGCTGTTGGTCGTCACGTCCTCGCTGGTTATATCCTCTCTTAACGCGCCGATTATCAGCGGGTCGACGTTTAATTTCAAAGTAATCGGGTCAAACATAATATTTATTCTCCTTTATCTTTTCACTTTTCACTCTTCACTTTTCACTTCTGTTTCCGGCTTCGGCAATTTCCTTTTCCACTAATCTTCTGTACTCTTCCTTCAAGGCTTCTCCGTCCGCATATTGCGACAAATCCACCGCTTCGGGCTCTTCAACCTCAATACCGCCAAAGGTCTCCGCCATTTTATTCGCCGCGCGGGCGGCAAAAACGAGACTTTCCAGAAGAGAGTTGCTGGCAAGACGGTTCTTGCCGTGAACGCCGTTGCAAGCCGTTTCTCCTATTGCGTAAAGCCTCTGCATGGAAGTCATACTGTCGTAATCCACCTTTATTCCGCCCATGAAATAATGCTGTGCGGGAACTACCGGAATACATTCGCGCATTACGTCGTAGCCCATTTCCGCGCAATGCTCTATTATGTTCGGGAAATGCTTTTTCAGCTCCTCCGAAGGTATGGGTCTCAAGTCCTCCCAAACGAATTCCGTGCCGTCCTTTTCCATCTGCCCGTAGATTGCGGCGGTGAGCTTATCCCTTGGAAGCAGCTCGTCCACGAACCGTTTCATATCCTTTCCGTACAGCTTCGCGCCCTCGCCTCTTACGGATTCGGAAATGAGGAAGCACCTCTCTTCTTTTTCCGGCGCATAAAAGGTGGTGGGATGAATTTGTATATAATTGATATTTTTAAGCTGAACTCCGTGCTTAATCGCAATGGCAATAGCGTCGCCCGTGAGATGCCTGTAATTGGTGGAACGCTCGAAAAGCCCCCCTATTCCGCCGGTCGCAAAAACCGTAAACGTTGCCGTAACCGTCTCCAAAGTCCCGTCCTCGCGCTTGATAACCGCCCCTTGGCAAACGTTGCCGCGGCTTATAATATCCAGCAGAGTCGTGCGCTCCGAAATGGTAACGTTAGGAAGCTCCCTGACTTTTGCAAGGAGATGACTCGTGATTTCTTTGCCCGTTACGTCCTCGTGGAATACTATGCGGTTTGCGGAATGTCCGCCCTCTCTCGTAAAAACCAGTCCGCCGTTTCCGTCCCGTCTGAAGTCCGCACCGTAGCTTACCAAATCGCTTACGACTTCCGGTGAACCGTTTATCATTATTTCCACCGCGCCCGCGTCGTTTTCGTAATGCCCCGCGCGCATGGTGTCCTCGAAATAACTGTCGTAGTCCGACTTATCCTTAAGCATACACATTCCGCCCTGCGCAAGGAAGGAATCGCTCCGCTCCGCGTCCGATTTGGTAATAATGGTTATTTTCTTGTCTCTCGGCAGCTTGAGCGCGCAGTAAAGTCCGCTGCAACCGCTGCCTACAATCAAAACGTCTGTCTTCATATCTCCGGTAAACTTCTTTGCAGGTTATTGGAACCAATTATAGCATCAGATATAGCATGTGTCAAGACACCTGTAACGTTTGGTGTAAAATTTTCCCATTGTCGTAATAAATATCCGCTTGGGATGGTATCGCGTAAAGCGCGAATGAAATGTCGCTATGCGACTGTACGTACTTTTTTGTAGCAGGACAAAAAAGTACCAAAAAAACCTGTCGCCCCTGATTGCGAGGCAGGGGCGAACCCCCACTCGCTACTTGAGGCGTAGCCCCTACGGGGCGGGAGTCCGCGCAAACTTGCGAACATGCGCGGACGGGTTATACGGATATTATATA